>JBNLFC010000305.1:0-4867 GCA_050305335.1 Leptospirales bacterium | reverse complement strand
TGGCTGATCAAACCCTATGAAGCTCTCCAACTACCTGCAGATGCCTCCGGCAACCTGCCCAGAAAAGAACTCTTTATGATGAATGTCTATGGTCCTTTCCAGACCATAGTCAAACTGAGTATGCTCGTAGGTTTTGTAGTCTCCTACCCCATTCTCCTCACTATTTTATGGGGTTTTGTCACGCCCGCTGTAAGTCGATTTTATGCGTTCATCGGTCATACGGTTATCTTTTTTTCCGGACTGCTCTTCTGGTTCGGTATGGTTTTTACCTGGTATTACATTCTCCCCCTCTCTTTGCGCTTCATGTTCGTTCAATTGAATCTGCCTGGAACAGTCCCCAGCATGCCTGTGGAGCAATACTACTCATTTATTTTTATGGTCCTTCTGGGCGCTGGCCTGATGTTCCAGTTTCCCCTTGCAGTTGTGATCCTGGGAGGCATAGGCCTCATTGGCCTGGAGTTCCATAAGAGGATCTGGCGCTATGTGATCGTTATCATTGCAGTCATTGCCGCCGTTGCCACACCTCCCGACCCATTGAGCCAGGTTCTATTCGCCGCGCCACTGATGATTCTCTATGGGGCAGCACTTGGAATCATCTGGGTAATAGAGTTCTTCAGGACACGGAGAGAAAAGCGCGAAATGGCCAATGAGGAAGTTCATTCGCCGATGAAAGCAGATGGATGAAATTCCCGTCTAACCCGAAACCCATTCCATAAAATCTTCTCTACTATTATACCGGTAATTGGCCGGAAAGAGAGTCATGACTCTCCTTTCTCAAACCCGGGGAGGAATTACAATGGGGTGCAGCGCATGCAAAAGCAAGGGTTGCAGAACGGAAGGGAAAGATTGCTTTGGAATTCGCCCCTTGAGTCTTGCCATATTTCAGCATGAAGAGATCAAACGTTTTGCATTGAACGCTTCCCGACTCATTGACCACGGACGCGCCGGGACTCTGGATCGCCTGGAGGAGATCATAGAGTATTGTCACTCAATGAATTACAGGCGAATTGGTGTCGCCTACTGTTTTGGAATGCCTGAACAGGCTAAACTTCTCAAGGAACGCTTGAAGGTTCATGATCTTTTTCCTGTTATGGTCCAGTGCACAACAGGATCTGTGCTGGAACGAGACATCGACCCTGAAAAAAACACTGATACTGTCTCCTGCAATCCTGCCGGGCAGGCTCTTGCATTGAAGAAAAAAGGAGCGGACTTCGTCATTGAAATGGGCCTCTGTATGGGCCATGATGTGATATTTCACGAGACGCTGGAGATTCCCTTCACCACCTATCTGGTGAAGGATCGAATTCACAACCATAGCCCCATTAAGGCGCTGGGATCTGCGGCCGATCCCCTGGCAAACTTACTGAGTGAGTTCCCCGACCCTGAAAGAGCAATCTCCCCGGAGCTTCTGTGCTCATGGCTTCACGATGATGCTCATAGCCCAACGGAAATAGTGGATCTACGGGACGAGGACCTGTTTCAACAGAAGCACTTTCGCAACAGCATTCATATTCCAATCAAGGAGCTTCCTCTACGCTACCGCTATGAATTACCGAACAGAAAGGATCGCCTGGTTCTGGTTCATGATGACTCAGTAGCGTCCGCCTATGCCCTTGCATTTCTCACTGAAAAGGGGTTCCGCTCCGTCTATCAGCTCACCGGCAGCATATCAGATATGTTCCGCCGGGATGAGACGTTCTGTCACTCTGCATCCGCCTCAGCATAATCTTGCGGACTTTTTCCTGCGGCCACTTCAAGAATCACGGAGGTTCCCCGTTCCCAGTAGCCGCCACCTGTCTTAGATTCAATGCGAACTCTGCCACCCATGGCCTCAATGAAACGCTTCACCAGGGGTACTCCAAATCCAGTCCCTGTTTCCCCTGCCGTGCCGCGACGTGTCGTTCTTTGAGTGGGGTCGAAAATATTGGCCAGCATTCTGGGCGGAATCCCAACGCCCTGGTCGCGTATAGTAATTTCCACTATATCGCCTTCGGACTTTGCAAAGATATCGACCACCTGCCCTTCCAGGGAAAATTTCACAGCGTTGGAAATAATATTGGCAAGCACTGTGCTGATAAACAGATGAACATCAACACTCACATAGATGGACTCGCCTATGTCCAGACGCGTCTCTATCCGCTTTTCATTGATCATATCATGGCAAATATCCAGAGCGCTCTCTACACACTCTTTCAATAGCGTATCGGATAAACGAATTTCCGTTTTATCGCTTTCCAGGGCCTCCAGATTGTTTACATCCGTTAAAATTCCCATGGCAATATCAGCGTTGTTGCGAATCATCCGCGCCAGCTCCATCTGTTCCGGCTCTTCACTTTGAAGCATGCGGGATGCCCCCACAATCAATGCTACCAGGTTTTTCATATCATGACTGATCAAGTGAATCAGCTGCCTTTTTCTCCCGGTCTCATCCTTCAACTGCGCAGTTTGAAGGACTACCTGACCCTCCAGATCTTTTCCCACGGCTTCGGCCTGTCTGTAAGTAAAGGCAAAAAGGGAAACAAGAATCATTCCCTGCAAAAATAGAAAGATATAAAGCCCGGTTCGTGCCAGATACTGAGTATGGATCCAGCCCTGGGAATAGAGGATATCATTCAAATATGGAACGACCACAAACAGCCCGCCCAGTAGCGCAAAAATTGCATAACGCTCTTTTTTCATATTCGCTTTGAGAATGAGCATAAAAACATAGGGAATGGCCATTACCGTTAACGCCTGAAAAGGGAGCAGCGATTCTGTGTATACTTTCGAGGGGAAAAACAGGATTATACCCACAAAGAGGAGGGTCACGGAAAATATAATGCCTATGTTTCTATTTTTTCTGGGACCCCCAAATAGATATTCATTGAACACTAAATAGAACACCGGCCCCAGATAACCTGTGAGATATTCCAGTCTGAGCTGAATACCCCAACCCATATCGGGAAAAAGATTCACCATCAACATCTGTCCGGTTACAAGGATACGTAGACCACCGATTAAAAAAAGAAGACCGAGAATCAAAGGTGATAGCCCCATGCGAACGTAAAAGTATAATCCCAGATGGTAGAGGGCCATCACAAAGAGGCCGCCAACAATGAAGAGATCGAGCGAAGTCTCTTTGTTCTCTCTTAACTCCAGAACTTTCAGAGGTCCAAGTAGCGGTTCGTTCCAAATA
Organism: Leptospirales bacterium; assembly: GCA_050305335.1. Lineage (GTDB taxonomy): Bacteria > Spirochaetota > Leptospiria > Leptospirales > Leptonemataceae > JBNLFC01. The sequence goes on along the minus strand of JBNLFC010000305.1, from coordinate 1,692 downwards.
CCTCCACTGCGATGATGAAAGTTGGCCAGATGAAATACCACCTCCATGTGATTCCCCTCAAAATGTTCTAGAGAAATCAACTTTCGTCTGCGTGCCGGTATAGTGCTGGAAGCGTCCACGCCAGGTGTACCGGCGCTGTCTTTCAAAGTACCGTTCACGTAGATACGGTAGGCAGTGCCCTCTTCTGGCACGACCAACCCCAGATTGCGATCCCTATAAAAAGGCGGGAGAGTGACCGTAAGCCTGAGCGTCCCATATCCGTAAGGACCGTGGGGTTTGCCTCCGATGATGAGATCATTCCAGCGTCCGGGGACCTTCAAATGAGCGGCAGGGGTCCGGGCAAAATCCAGTGTATACACACCCGGGTAAAACTCCCAATTTCCTTTCAAATGGTAGCCATCAGGATCTGCTTTATGTTCTCCAGAAAGATCAAGCAAACCGTCTTTCGCTAAATGTGTGTCGGCCTGTTGGTCCAGAAAAGGAAAAGAAGAAAGCCCGCCTCCGGCAACCAGGACGAGCAAAATAAGGATCAGGCTTTGGGCGGATCGCAAGCTTTTAAACGCGGGGCGAGAACTCATGGTCCTTCCCGGGATAAATCAGGCCAATTTTTCCTGCTTGGTCTTCTCTTTCCCGCCGGAATTCGATCCCCGGCTATTGGTCCCGTTCTCTGGCTTTGCACCTTTTTCCTCTTTGGTAGAACGAGCATCTTTTTTATAGATCAACACCGGTGCGTCGTTATTCTCCACAACGCCCGGAGTAATGACTACCTGTTCAATGTCATTACGCGAAGGTATCTCGTACATAAGATCCATCATGATCTTTTCCACAATACTTCGCAGTCCTCTGGCGCCTGCTTCTCGTTTTATGGCCAGATCCGCAATTTTGGTAATGGCATCGTCTGTGAATTTGAGCTTCACATTCTCCATCTCAAAGATTCTCTGGTATTGCCTGTACAGAGAGTTTTTAGGTTCCAGAAAGATTTTCTTCAGTGTCTCCACATCCAGGTCTTCCAGAGTGGAGGTGATTGGCAGTCGCCCAACGAATTCGGGAATCAGGCCGAACTTCATCAAATCTTCCGGTAACGTGTAAGCCATCACTTCATTGCGGTTCATGCTTTTGATATTGGGACGCGCCTCTTTTTTATCCCGATCAAAGCCGATGGTTCGGCTGCCCAACCGCTTCTCTACAATCTTTTCCAGTCCCACAAAAGCGCCGCCGCATATGAAGAGGATGTTTTTGGTATCCAGTGTGAGGAAATCCTGGTGGGGGTGTTTGCGTCCCCCCTGGGGTGGAACGTTGGCTACTGTTCCTTCTATAATTTTCAAAAGAGCCTGTTGTACACCTTCACCGGACACGTCCCGTGTGATGGAGGGGTTGTCGCCTTTTCGGGCTATTTTATCGATTTCATCCACATAAATGATTCCGATTTCTGCCCTTTTGATATCGTTATCCGCATTTTGAATAAGCCGCAAAAGAATGTTCTCCACATCCTCTCCTACGTATCCAGCCTCTGTAAGCGCTGTGGCATCCACAATAGCAAAGGGTACCTTGAGCATGCGTGCGAGAGTCTGGGCCAGCAGAGTCTTACCAGAACCTGTAGGCCCTATGAGCAAAATGTTGGATTTATCCAGTTCTATATCGCCCTTGCGAACATTCTGATTGATGCGTTTGTAGTGGTTGTATACAGCCACA
>JBNLFC010000304.1:0-4868 GCA_050305335.1 Leptospirales bacterium | reverse complement strand
AGTGTACGGGTAGGGGCAAAGAATAAGCTTTTCGGATCCGTTACTCCCATGCAGATTTCTCAGGCATTGATGGAGCAGGGATTTCCTATCGAAAAACGAAAAATCGAGCTGGCAGATTCCATTAAAAGTCCGGGTAAATATAATATAAAAGTGCGCCTTGCTGAAAAAGTAACTGTTGGACTTCAGCTTATGGTCACTCCCGATGCTCAGAGCATGGCTGAGATGGAGTCGGCAAAGGCTGAAAAGAGTCCTGTAGAGGAGCCTTCGGCCCAGACCGAAACCAACGGGGAAGAAGCACAGGCAGCAACTCCGGAGTCCTGATCGGTGAACCCTCCACTTCCGCAGGACCTGGAGCTGGAGAGGCAGCTTCTGGGCGCTATGATGGTGCGCCCGGATCTGATCATCCAGATTGCATCCATCCTGCGAAAGGAAGATTTTTATAACGAAGCATATCGGCTCCTTTATGATACCATCCATGAGATGAGCGTAGAAGGAAAACCCGTCGACACTCTGCTGGTCATTCAAACTGTAAAAGAAAAGCGTCATCTCAATCGCATTGGTGATCCCTCCTTGATTATGGAACTGGCGGAGAATGTAGTTTCTCCGGCCACAGCGCCGCTGATTGCTCGTAAGTTGAAAAACCTTTCCGTTCGAAGGCAGCTCATCCTCACCATGAACCAACTTCAGGAGGAGGCTGGAAAGGCTCACGAAGATGAGAACCAGTTTCTAAAAAACGTTTCCGATCAAATCCTTCGCATAACCAACGAAACAGCTGCCGATGGCCCTGTACCGGTTAAGGAGTTGCGAAATGAGTTTCTCGACTATATCCAGCACCTCTTTCAGACAAAAGGTGGCGTGAGTGGTCTTCGTACTGGCTATGAATTATTCGACTCCATAACCTCGGGCCTCAAAGGCGGTGAGCTGGTGATTCTGGCCGCGCGGCCCGGTCAGGGAAAAACAACTTTTGCCATGAATATGGCGGCTAATGTTTCTGTTCGAGGTGGAGCTCACGCTCTGGTCTTTTCTCTGGAGATGGGCAAAATGGAGATTCCGTTACGCATGGTCAGTGCCGAATCTCAGGTGAATCTGGAGGATCTAAAAAAAGGGAACATTCCGCATCATAGAGAACAAGCCATACTGAATGCCATCGATCGCATCACCTCTTCCCATCTGATTCTGGAAGATTCGGGTACTGTGGATATATGGGATATTATAACCTTGACAAGAAAAGTGGCTGTGGACCTGGAACAGCGAGGTGAGAAACTCTCTCTTGTCGTGGTAGATTATCTACAGCTGATTTCCGACCCCGATGCTAGAAAAATGGGAAGGCAGCAAGAGGTGGCCTCGGTTTCTCGCAGTCTGAAACAGCTGGCCAGAATGGTGAATGTGCCGGTTGTGGCCCTATCTCAGATGAATCGCTCGGTGGAACAGAGAAAGGGAGATTCCGCCCGGCCACAGCTTTCCGATCTGCGTGAATCGGGGGCCATTGAGCAGGACGCTGATATTGTGCTTTTTATCCACCGCGAAACTTCGCAGGAACAAGAAAAAGAGGAAAACTTTGAGCTTAGAGGGACCACAGAGATCATCATCGCAAAGCATCGAAACGGAAGAACCGATAGCTTTCGTCTGGCCTATCGTCCGGAAATCAATCGATTTGACAACTGGGCCGGTGCCAGTAGCGATTTAGGGGGATAATCTCTATGGCGAAAAAGAGTGGTCGAATTTACATTTGCTCCCAGTGCGGAGCAGAACATCCACGCTGGGTGGGGCGCTGCTCTGACTGTGGTGCCTGGAATACTGTGGAGGAGCGTGCCCTTGCTTCCACCCTCTCTTCGACTGCGTCCATGCCAGCCAATGCCTATCCACCCCTGAGTGAAATGGTGTCTCTTGCCGATGTGGACGAGTGGAATCTAAAGCGTTTTTCAACATGTATGGGGGGGGTAGACCTGGTGCTGGGAGGTGGAATTGTGCCCGGTGCATTTCTACTTCTGGCAGGGGAGCCTGGAGTGGGCAAATCTACACTTCTGCTCGAACTTGCCCGTCAGGGTGGCATCTCTTTCTACTATTTTTCCGGGGAGGAGTCACCCGGGCAAATTCGGTTGAGGGCTCAACGTATGGGCCTTCCTCTGGAAAATATTCAAATTTCCCATGAAACCTTTCTCGAAGCCATTTGTGACAGAATTTTGAAAGATCGTCCAGCATTGTGTGTGATCGATTCCATCCAGACAGTTCGATCTGCATCCGGAGGTAGCGCTCCCGGTTCTCCCGGCCAGTTGAGGGAGGCCTCTCTGGCTCTTATGGATGTGGCACGTCGTGCTGGAAGCGCGGTTCTTGTAACCGGCCATATGACCAAAGATGGTGCTGTGGCAGGACCCAAACTCCTGGAGCATATGGTAGATGGGGTTCTCTACTTTGAAACCGATCGCACCAATCATAAACGCATTCTTCGAGCAGTAAAAAATAGATTTGGCTCTGTGGGGGAACTGGCTATATTCCACATCCACAACGGAGGACTTAGCGAAGTTGTGGACTATACCACTCTGCCTGATGACCATACCAACCCGTCCGGCAGAGTCTATTCTGCGTTAAGTGAAGGGAGTCGTGCCATAGGAGTGGAGGTACAATCCCTTGTAGTCCGCTCCTCATTGGGTCAGGCACGTCGCATGGCTGACGGTATAGATAGCCGGCGGTTGATTTTGATCTCGGCGGTGCTGGAAAAATATTTGAAGATGAACCTTTCTGAGATGGATATCTTTGTGAACCTGGCAGGGGGACTCTCTGCGGACGATCCAGGATTGGATCTTGCCATGGCAGCGGCGGTCATCTCTTCGTATTCGGAAAGGCCCGTTGGCCGAAGCGCCTTTCTGGGGGAATTGAGTCTCACGGGTGAGATTCGTCCGGCGGGTGATATGGTTCGAAAAATCAAAGAGTTGAATGCTTCGGGAGTAGAAAGAATCTATCTACCTGTGCAGTCAAAGGAGCAGGGCAATTTTCAGGATCTCTCCATTGTCGAGGTGGGAGACGTTCAATCCTTGCTATATGAGATGAACCAGAGAAAGGTTACCTGATTTCATGTTTTGTATAAATGCGAGTGCAGATGTGCTCTAAATACAGGGGAGTAGAATGATTTACAGCAAAAATCGTAAAACCTTCACGGGTCTGAAATCGGTCAGAAGAGTCAGATTCCTTCTCCGGTTTCTGGGGTCGGCGGTTTGCATCTGGATGGCAGTGGCGAGCTGTTATGCCGGTCCTGACCTGTCAGAAAACGGTGAGCCGGACCTGCTGGAGAAAATTGAGGATTGGCGTTATGCAGACCCCAATATGGATGATCTAAACCGGGTAAAAAAACAGTTTCTGGTATTACGCTTTCAGGCTATTACCAGTCCGGAGTATCAAAACATGAACGACAGACAACTTTTCCGCAAAAGCTGCCTGCTGAGCCGCGTCTCCTATCCCCGCGTCCTGGCAATGCTCAAAGAGAAGGATACGGATTTTTATAATAAGCTTATGAATTCCAGATAGTAGTCATGCCACAAAGAGTTGCGGCATTTTTGCAATGCTCTGCTGTGGGATCATTCCATTGGGAACAGAGGAAGTCAAACAATGAAAAAAGGACTGAAAGAGTGGAATATTCGAATCATAATCTCCGTTGTCTCCATGTTTCTGGGGGGCTCGGGGGGCCTGATATTTGCCAGTTCACTCGAAGACAGCCATAAGTATCAGCACATCCTGGAATCCGTTCACTATTACTTACAACAGATCTATGTGGATCCAGTAGATGAGAAGAAGCTCTGGATTGGTGCAATACGTGGCATGATGGCTGCTACAGATGACCCGTATACAAGGTTTCTTGAAAGCGAACAGCAGAAGGAGTTCGCTGGAATGGAAGAGGGGAAGAAGGTTGGAATTGGTGTAGAGGTGACACTGCGGGGTGGAGTTCCTGTGGTCATTGCGCCGGTGGAAGGTGGTCCAGCCATGAAGGCAGGCATTCGGTCCGGAGACCGTATTCTTGCCATTGATGGAAAAAAAACCGAACGCCTTCGTTTTGAAGAGATGCTGGATCTTATTACAGGCGAAAACGGATCCGTGGTGGAACTTGAGGTGAATCATCGAGGAATGCCAGATAATGAAAATATCAAGGTTGTGCGCGGAGTGTTTCAGATAGATTACGTCAAGACCCACTACTTTGAAAAAGAGAAGGTGGGATACATCCGTCTGACTATGTTTTTCGGAAAAGAGGCGGAGGTAAAAGAGTTCCATGATGCCCTGGTAAACTTTCGAAACATAGGAGCAAAAGGGGTAATTCTTGATTTGCGCGACAACTCCGGCGGCCATCTGGAGATGGCCGTGCAACTGGCGGGTTTTTTTCTAAAAAAAGGAGACCTTGTGGTCATGGCCCGGGGAAGAGACTCCTCAGGTGATCAAGACTATAAAGCCCATGGGGAGACGGAATTATTTCCCTCAACAACTCCTGTAGTTGTTTTGATCAATCACGGATCTGCCTCTGCTTCCGAGATCCTTGCCGGGGCATTACAGGATCATAAAAGGGCAACTCTTGTGGGAACGCGCAGTTTTGGGAAGGCCTCCGTTCAAAAAATCATACGTCCGCTTCCAGACAATACTGCAGCATTCATCACCGTACAGCGATATTATACACCGAACAACCGATCCATTCACGGAAAGGGGTTGGATCCAGATGTGGAGGTGAAGGAATATCATCCAGAGCTTGCCGATCTTTATTATATCCAAAAAATTTACCGTAATTTTCCTTATCTGCCTGCATCTTAGGTGAATTATGTCCTCAACACCTTGCTGTCACTCAACATGGCCATTGCATTTCTGGTGGCACTTGTACTAGACAACACAGT
>JBNLFC010000303.1:0-4872 GCA_050305335.1 Leptospirales bacterium | reverse complement strand
CTTTCATTTTGATCCGGCTAATGACGATGCAAATCTGGCATATCTGAAGTTACGCGAAGCACTTGGCGCACACGGAGGGGGGATTGCCGGCTCCCCATCCACCGGTAATATATTATCCGCTTCTTCATCTGCTCGCGATCTCACCTCTTCCGTGTTAGAATCTGGAAAACCTGCCCTTGTCCAGATGGAAGCTACCCATAGCAAGGGAGGACGTTACATTGACTTTTTAATACCCGGGCTTCTGGCAATGGGCATTATGAACTCTGCTCTCTGGGGTGTGGGCTGGTCTTTGATCGAATATCGTATGAAAAATACTTTGAGACGACTCGCTGCAACCCCTATGAGAAAGTGGCACTTCTTTTTTGCCCTCTTCATCACTCGAATGATTCTAAATGTGGGTGAGTTTTTAATCCTGGCAGTCTTTGCATGGGTTGCTTTTGACGTCTATATTGCGGGAGACCCATTTTCCCTTGTTCTGGTTTTTCTGGCTGGCAACATCTCTTTCGGCGGCATTGCCGTTTTGATTTCCTCCAGGACCGATAACTCCCGCGTAGGCAATGCTGTCATCAACCTGATTGTATTGCCATTGATGCTCCTCTCCGGGATTTTTTTCAGTTATGAGAATTTTCCTGACGCAGTTGTTCCGGTTTTGCGATATCTGCCACTATCTCTTCTCACAGATGCATTGAGGCTGGTATATCATACAGCCACTACACCTCTGGACGTGGCTATGCCTGTGGTCATTCTCATCAGCATCGGGGCGGTTTTTTATTTACTGGGAATCAAGATTTTTCGCTGGAGTTGATCGTTCAAAGACTCAGGGGCGGTGGATGATGCGATCCATCAAAAGGGCCGCCGCAACTCCCGCATTGAGTGATGCGATTTTTCCGGATAGAGGAATGCTGATGATAAAATCAGCCCTTTTCTTCAGCAGTGATCGGGCTCCTTCGCCTTCGCTTCCTATGAGCAGTAGTAAATCTGAACTTGAGGGGAGGCGTTCTACCTCAAGAGAGCTGATCCAGAGAGCCTGTTTATGAGAGGTTTCTCCTGCGTTATCTGATCCGATATTCTCACGACTTACAGTAGAATCTGCCAGAGTGGAAGAGCTATCTTCGTCCAGTGGAGCATCGGAAATCACAATCCAGTAGCCTTCTTTCTTTGCTTCACGAATTACCTGGTCTGGGTTGCTCTGAATGATGACAGGAATGTGAAAGGTCGCACCTGCTGAGACTCTATGAACGGCAGGGGTAATTTTTGCTCCACTTCCCGTCACTATTACCGCAGCTGCACCCAGCGCCTCAGCGCTACGCACGATACTGCCCAGATTATGCGGGTCCTGGATGCGATCCAGGACAAGAACCAATCCCTTTTTTTCGCGGAGGATTTCTTTCAGTGATGTTGCTCCAGCGGCAGGTAGTTCATGCAATCTAAGAAGAACGCCTTGATGATTCCCTCCGCCTGCCAGATCATCCAGCCCATGGCGGTTCAGTGTCTCGGTACGCTCTTGTTCCACAATCGCTGAGATTTTTCGGTGAAGCTCCCGGGGTAGTGATTCGGCAATGTAGGCGCGATCAATCCATCTGGCTGCATCCTTGAGACGCAAAAGCTCTTCTACGGGTCGGCGTCCATATACAAAAATGCCCTCTTTTTCCGTTCTATGGATATTACGGGAGCGACGATCATTCTGGGACGCATCACGGCTTTTTTGTTGTCGATTACGGTCACGGGGGGATCCCATTTCACTTTTCCTTTTCCCAGAGAGTACCATCTGGCGTATCTTTCAGAACCACCCCTTTTTCCTGGAGTTCTTTACGAATGGAGTCTGCAAGAGCGTAGTTTTTATCCTTTTTTGCGCGATTCCGTAAGGCAATCTTCTCTTCAATTTCGGTGGCCGTTGCGTCATCGACACCGGTTACTTTTCGGGTTTCTGGATTGCTGAAATCCATAACCTGCAAAATTTCGTTAACAGCGTAAAGAAATACAAAGGCCTCCCGAATTTCGTTCTGGATATGTTCTGCAACACTTTGCCTTTGATCAGCAGTGTCAAGTCCGGCTTTGTGCTCATCCATCCATCGGTTCATATCTTTTATGAAATCGAAAATTACTGCAAGGCTACGGGCTATGTTGAGGTCTTCATCCATATGGAAAAAAAACTCTTTGAGAGCTTTCCCCCCCAGAGTAACACTGTCGGCAATGGGAGCGCCGGCATCACCGGGTAAACTTTTCTCTTTTGCCCAGGCAGTTTTAAAGAGCGAGTCTGCATCTGTTGTCGGTGGTAAAGCTTTTAGAATTCGGTCCAGAAGTGTTTGTATTCGATCGCATGCCACATCGGCGGCGGACAGACCGTCAAAGGTGAAGTTAAGTTTTACACGATAATGAGTGGAGAGTAGTAGATAACGCAAATTTCTGGATAGCATACCGCTCTGGATTTGCTCCAGCAGCATCCGGGGGGCTCTGCCGTCGGAAACAAGTTTTCTGGCGTCATCCAGATGGGTCAACTCTCGCAGTGTGTAGAAGTTGCCCAGAGATTTGGACATCTTTTTACCATCTACCAGCAAGTGTTCGTTGTGAACCCAGTATTTCACAAAGTTGTCCTGGGGATAAGCCGCGCAACTCTGAGCAATTTCGTTTTCATGATGAGGGAATAGAAGATCAATTCCTCCGCAGTGGATATCCACTCCCTCTTTGCCATAAATCTCCCGTATCATGGCCGAGCACTCCAGGTGCCATCCCGGTCGTCCCTCTCCCCATGGAGAAGGCCAGCTCTGTTCATCGGAAGAATCAGGAGCCTTCCATAACGCAAAGTCGCGCAGGTCCTCTTTGGAGTATTCATCTGCAGTGAAGCGTCCACCGGCAGCGGTTTTCAGTTGCTCCGGATCGATGCGGGAGAGCTTCCCGTAGTCTTTGAAGCTGCTGATCCGAAAATAGACACTCCCGTCCATTGTGTATGTATGCCCCATTTGTTCCAGCGCACGAATCATCTCATGCATTCTGGGAATGCTCTGTGTGGCTCTGGGGCGATGCTCTACGTTTTGAATTTGTAAAATTTTTAAATCTTCAAGAAACGCCTGGATAAAGGGTGCCGTAAATTCCGATATGCTTTGCTTCTGCTTCAGCGCATTGCGGATAATCTTGTCATCCACATCTGTGATATTGGAGGTATGATCCACTCCATAGCCACGAAGGAGCAGATAACGACGCAGCAGATCCACGGATATGTAAGCTCTAAAGTTCCCGATGTGATTGTAGTTGTAGACTGTCGGGCCACAATTATAAATGCGCACCCTGTGGGGGTCTGCGGGTTGAAAGAGTTCGGTCTTTCCGGAGTAGGAGTTGTAGAGAGAGAGAGCCATGGAAATCAGTTTCCTGAATCCGTGGGTTTTCTGTCAAGCCAGGAGGGGCTACGGAAGGCTGATTGAACCCGGTAGATAAGAGCGGTCTAAGATTCCTGGATTCCCCGCAATAGAATCCAGGAATCTTGCCGTTTAAATATCCGTATCAGGTTCTTGCGTTCTCTGTCTTCCGAATTCCACGGGAAATTCGATCTGGAAATATAAGGTATCATTGTGGGATCTGGCAATCTTCCCGGTCAAAAGGGGATCAACAGTTAAAACAGTTAAATACCCGGAAGCTCCAGGACTCAAGACATTCCAATTTCGATGGTACGTACTGAATTGGGTCCTGGTTTGCTCTGAGCGTATTCCAGTGTGCAGTCTCAGGAAACGAAGAATTCTCCACTCCAGATCCAGGCGATGGCGATAACCCGTTTCACGGTAGCTGGCAAACTCATGAGTATTATAGACAGTGAAACCATAGCCAATATATTCTTCACTCACATCGTGTGAATATTTTCCTGATCGATCTACCCTTTGTAAGTAGTAGCCTATTCGCAGAAATGAGACCGGTTTAAACTCGACGCCAGCTCTTACCAGTGCTGTGAAAACCGGCTCATATTTTCTGTTTCCACTTCCTGTGTTGATCCCTGTCGCGGTAGGCAAAACTGAAAAGCCGGTCCGATTTTCCGAAACCGTGGTTAGCTCATACTCGGGGGCCAGCCCCAGGCCGATCATCAGGTTATCCAGAACAGGATGGAAATAATCTACAGATAGCTGAGTTCTTCTTCGTTTGTAGCTCAACGCTTCATTGGTCATATTCATGAAGCTTCCATTGCTATAAAATCTGGAAGCATCGAACTTCTCACTGTTTTGATAAAGGGAATGATATCCGACTCTCAGGCGTTCCAGGAAACGATATTCAGCGGCAATGCCATAGCCAGCGATCGCCACTGAAGAGGGCTGAGAAATGACAGGATATTCCCCCATGTAGGCGCTGTTGGTCAGCAGCACATTAAAACTGTTGTCCATGATGGGTCCATATCCCCACACTCCTATCTTGTTTTGCATGAGCAGCGGTGGAGAGTCAGTTCCCGCTGATATCGGCTCCAGGTTAAATCGAAAGGCATGCCGACGATCCGGTCGTGCCAGTGTTCCCCCATCTTCGCTTTTTGCTTGAGCCAATGCAGGCATAAGGAAAAAGCCGATTGTGAGTAGATATACGTATATTTTGATCAGTTTCATATACCAGTCCTTTGGTGTTAGTTCGTTGGTATAGCGTGGGGCTCATTGCCGCTTTTATGGCAAGAAAAAAAATGGAAAATATCTAATTTTTGTGGGCAATATTACGGATTCTCCGGGTGGAGAGTGTAGATTACTCTGTAGTGCATGTAATTTCGATTGGTGATCCGGCAATAGTTCCTGGATTCGTCAGCTAGAGCATACAACCACAGCCAGCGACGATTAGCTGTGTGTGCTCGTAAAACCTCTTCTGATATACGGCGAACGCTGAGATGCCAACGCCTTGCAAGCAGGGAAA
>JBNLFC010000302.1:0-4886 GCA_050305335.1 Leptospirales bacterium | reverse complement strand
GAGAGTAGCACTGGCCAGGCACACTGTTCCATTGTATTATGGCCTTGCTAAGCCCAGGCTCCTATGACAGCACCCATGGCAATGAATACGATAAGACTGGCCAGGCACTCGAAGAGCCATAAAGAAAACTTTTTACCCATCCAGATCACATCAATGACAGTGGCTGTGTTGTTAAAGAAAAACCATACGATCAATCCAGCTGCTACACCCGCGCCAACCTGATTACCTCCGAGCATACCGGAATAGGAGGCGACTCTGTTGAAGATTGCGAGGCCCAGTGCAGAAAGGAAGTTCACCAATAGATTGAATGCCATGGGCCGCAGCATATTTGAAAAGGTTTCATTTCCGGTAGGATGCACATCGGCAAGCTTCATCCAGAGTTTTCCCAGAACAGGGCCATGGAGAAGAAAACCAATAACGAATGCCACAACAGCAGAAACAATGACAGCAAGTAAGTTTATCTGAAACATAAAACCTCCTCTGGCGGTTACCAGTAATCCATTTAAACTATTGAAACTCACTCATGTCCAACAGGCAATTGAAATTCCTGGAATATCTGAATCGGTTTAGCTATTCCGTATTGTTTCACTGGATTTTTACTGCCAGGCCAGAATTACCATTTTGTAAGATAGGTGCAATATACTGGAAATAGATTTAAATAGTGTGAAAACAGTTTTATTTATGCAAAACCAGTGAGACCATTCCCTGCCAGAAAAACCTGCCCATTTTGTGGAAACCCACTGTGACTCTTCCTCTCTTCGCCTCAGCGGTCCCCCCTCATCCAACGGAAACTATTTTATCCACTCGAAACCTTGTCTCCACTCTCCCGGCAAAATAGCTACGTTCCAGAGAACCATAGATCGTCCATTGAGTATCGAGGGCAGCGGATTCATCTCCCAGTCGGGATGCGTAACGCCAGTAGAGACAGGGAATGGAGGAAGCACCCCGGATAGAAAAGCGGGCGTGCTTGCCACCGGAAAGAAACCGAATGGATTGAAGTTTAACTTCGCTGAGCTTGAACACAGGCTCTGGATTCCCCGGACCGAAAGGTTCCATTAAATGAACCTCATTCATCAAACGCTGGCTGAGCTGGGAAGGCCGCAGCTCCATATGGTAGTGGGGCTCCAGCAGTGCATCTCCGGAAATGGTCGGCTGAGCGTTCTGCTGACTCAGCCAGATGGGAGTCGCCTCACGTATTCGACTTTCCAGCAGTGTGATATTGGATTTCAGCAGGGAAAAGCCTGCCGCGCCCGCATGGCCTCCATACTGAACAAAACACTCCTGCACAAGATCCATGAGCTGCAGGACGTTCTCTCCATCGTATGCGCGAACCGAACCGCGAAGGTTTTCACCATCGGGATTCACATACACAACAGGTCGGCCATATCGCTCCGCATAACGTGCAGCCAGGATGCCTGACACGCCGGATAGGAGTTCTGTATGATAGAGAAAAAGGACCGGAAAATTCAAAAGCGACGGAGTCGATTCAAGCAGTGCATCCAGTATCTCCTCATTTTTTGCAGTTCGAGATTTCCTCTCCGTATTCAACCGGATCAACTGTTTGGCCAGCTCCAGTGCCTCGGCCTCATTTTCCGCCAGCAGTAGATCCAGGGCCAGACGTGTATTTCCCATACGTCCTGCTGCATTGAGAGTGGGTCCAACGGTCCAGCCCAGCTCTCGACTGGTCAGATGCTCGGCAGGTACTTTGAGCTGACGTATCAGTGCTGCATAGCCTTTGCGATAGCGGGAATCGTCTCCACGTCTCATCTCCGCTTCACAACCGGCCAGACCGACCCGCGTCACCATGCGGTTTTCCCCCACAAGGGGCATCATGTCTGTTACCATGCCCAGAGAGACCAGATCGCTGTTCCTCAAAAAAAAGTCCCGCAATCTTGGGCGCTCTCTCACAAAGGCGGCAAAGATCCACCTGCCAGCAGAAACAGGATCCATTTCCATGGATTCTTTCTGAGCATCCGTGAAGGGAGTATTCTCTCCATGGGGCACAACTTCCAGGTCAGGATGACTCTTGCGAAGTGTTAAAGCAGCCTCCTGCAATGAGGGAAATTCTCCAAGAAATGCGCCCAGGCGATAAGCAAAAAAGATCTCGTTGAATTCGATCAGTCGAATCCGGTTCCACTCGGCTGTATAACGGATAGCCATAGCCAGGAGAAATTTCAAAACAAGACCCACAGTCGGGATTCGACCTTCATGCTCCATGAGATGTTTAGAATCGAGAGGATTGATGAAAGCAACATGGGGATGATCTGCAGGCGGCTTTTGCAATACGTGGTGATCCAGCACAATCACCCTGCGTCCCCCTTCCCGAATGCGGTCGATCTGAATGCCATGGGCACTTCCCATATCGAGAAAAAAGATGAGCCCGGCGTCACTGGTTTGTGCTTCCAGAAGAACATCTCCGGATACACCATAATCGTCTCCGTCATCGGACAGACGAATGGTGATCCTTTCATCTGGAATGGAGAGTTCTTTTTTTAAAAAACCGGCAAGCACAGCAGTGGAAGAGACCCCATCCACATCTCGATCACCGATCACATGGATTTTTTGCTCCTCCGCGATGGCAGTGTGCAATAACTCTACACCCTTCTCCATTCCGTTGAGATTGAGGGGAGAGTGGTACGCCGTAAGATAGGGAGAAAAGTAGTCAGGATCTCTGGAAATGGAGTAGTCGGGATGCTCCAGCAAAGGGGTAAGGAGTTGCAGGGTAGACTGAAAGGAGCCCATGGAAATCTGATCCGCGTTGCTATTTTGTATGGAAAGTCGCATAATAAACCGCCCTGACACCCGCTCTATGGGCAAAAAATCAGGTTTTATGTCACCTGCTTTCTTGCTTTTCCATGATGGTGTAGCTTGCTCTCAAGGGAAAGTAGAATCTCCCTTTCGCTGAAAATCCTCCCGCCAGAGGGAGGGCCGCCTCTCATCGAGAAGAGGTAGAGTGTCTGACACAGGATCAAAGTATCGGTGTGCTTGAGATAGTGAGGTCGGTGCGATCATATACTTATCCGCTAAATTTCCCACTTCTCGAAAAAAAAGGCGGTCCATGAGCAAAAAAAGTCCCAGAAATGAGCCCTCTTCCAGAGATCTTTTGCCATAAGCCGCGCAGGAGGGGTACATCGGGCACGTGGGTCCATCCATGGGTGAGGTGACTTCGCTATGATGATGGATCAGAGCTGCCAGCGGCCGAAGCAATGGATGGACATGAGGATTTTCTCCTCCGCCCGAAGCGCAGCCTGTCAGCCAGAGAACAGATATCAGCATAGCGGAGGTTAGAGCAGTTCTCATATTCCAGTTCCGAGATTCCATACGATAGAAGGCCCATAGCAGCCAATCCATGCATGTATAGAAAACGATCTTTGCCAGAGCAAGATAAATCGAATGTTTCATGATTGCCAGAGATGACGGTTGTGTGTCCTGTTGTGAAGTCGGGCATACATGCCCCCTTACCGACATCCAGATGAGAGATCACCACGCCACTATCTTTGCCCTGTGCACGTGCACTCTATTGGTTCCCCCTTCCCTCTGGAGCCAGAGTCCGCCGGATCTATTGAGAAAGAACATCCATGTGCCCACCACAGCTTTTACGCCGGCATCACCCTGGGAGGCCAGCGGCGATCGCCACTACAGAAAAGCCGAGTATCCCATGGCCCGTATGGCGTACGAGAATATCCCTGCAAACTCTCTTACACAATCCGAGGCACGTCGCATCCAGAACAAGCTGGCCCTTACCTACCTCCAGACAGGCAAACCCATGGATAGCCTTCCCTACCTGGAAGGGAGCAAGGACTACTCCTCCAGATTGCTGCAGCTCTACGCATTCATGCGTTCGGGAATGCAACGTAGCGTACACGATGAGTATCAGGCCATAGAAGCCATGCCTGATCTGTCTGACCATGATAGGAGTTATGCAAAGATGCTTTTCGGTACACTCTATCTGGAACAAGGTGAGTATGACGCGGCAAAAGAGTTTTATGCACGCATTCAGAAAGAGTCGGAAGATCCCCTCATTCGATCCAGCGCCGGAGGTGTGATCAATGACGTAATGAAATACCAGGAAAAACCACGAAAATCTCTCCTTCTGGCAGGATCTCTCTCTGCTCTTCTCCCGGGTGCAGGTCAGATTTACTCTGACCATACGGCCGATGGGATCACGGCTTTTTTCTATAACTTCGTTTTTCTGGGTGGAGCCGCAGGCTTTTATTCACTGGAGAACCGGGCACACCGCCCCCATACGCTTTCTCTCATATCCGGAGGCATTGGACTGTTTTTTTACATTGCCAATATCACAGGGGGTATTGCGTCCGCAAAACGTTATAACATCTTTCAGGAACGCCAACTCCAGGAAAAGGTTCGCAAATCCTTTTTCAATGTAGAGTTTGTGGAAAAGGGTGGCCGCATTCGATTCACTTTTCCCCTCGACGAGGCGTCGCCCCCCTGACCGACTCTATGAATCGACCGGTAGCAGCAGCAAGAGACGATACCACCTTGTCCGATAATTCATTGTAAGCAACGCTCCGCCATTCAATGCCTTCCGTAGAAAGCTTGCCGGCCATGGCCGAAAGCCTGGACATAGTGGCGTTTAACCTGTACTCAAGCACAGTAGCCTGGATTTTATGGCGGGTGATGGTATGACGAAAGATGCGACTGTGTCCGATCTTTTCAATGATCTCATGGGATTCCAGAACCTTGTTCAGGAATTGGGTCTCATAATTGCGTAAAGCGGTCTCTGCGCCCGTTGCATTGGTCTCACCCCTGCTCTCACTTTTCGCACGGGCGCTGGAAGGAAAAAACCAGTCTCTGGAAAAAAAAGAGCGCCGGCATCTTTTACCAGCAGGAGGTTCTCCCTCTTTTTATCAAAGATATAGTAGAGT
>JBNLFC010000301.1:0-4899 GCA_050305335.1 Leptospirales bacterium | reverse complement strand
GGTTCATAAATCTATGTTAATCATTTATCTTAACCTATGTTAATTTTACACTCCAGATATATTATTTCTGGCTGAGATACAGCGAAACCAAGGAGGATAATTAATGCAAAGACCCACACTATTGAGAATCATGCTCGCAAGCCTGATGGCATCGAGTATTTTGATCGGATGCGATCCACCCATATATCATAATGATAAGACACTGGTGGAAGGCACAGCGATATCTGTAAACAGTTATGAGCCAATTGCAAACGCAGTTGTTCAGATCGGTAAGGTTCAGACTGAAACCGATGACGAAGGGCATTTTTCGCTCAAAGTGAAAGACCCTGAAAAATTTACAATTCAGGTGAGCAAAGACGGTTTCGTGGACTACAACCGACCTCTATCCGGTTCATCCACCGGAACAAACCAGTATGATAACCGACATCGCAGCCGCAAGCATCACCAGAACCGGCATCATGGCCAGTCAACGGAAAAGAAAATGAGCGTTGAAGCATTTTTGATGCCAGTTGACGTAGTAGTTGAAATAGACCCTTCCAATCCTGCCGGAAATACCATCGCGGATTCAAAAGGGGCAAAAGTGACACTTCCTCCGCTGAGCGGAATCGGGGAACCTTTAATCGTTGAGATGGCAAGCTTCCATGTTTCCACAGAAGACATCAATGCAGCTCCCGGTGACTTTACTGCCATTGACTCTGTGGCCAATGAAACAGATCTGGTCAGCCAGGGAATGCTTTCAGTGGTTTTCAAAGGCAAGAACAGTGGGGAAATTTACGATCTTCAGGGGCTGGGCCAATTTGAAATAGAGATACCTGCTACCGGAAATCCCAACGAAGCGCCTGATTCCATTCCGCTCTGGTACTACGATGCCAGCACAGGCAAATGGATGGAAGAGGGCTCCGCCCAGAAAGATGGAGATGTCTATCGTGGCACTGTTACCCACTTTACTGTATGGAATACAGATATTGCGAAAGTAGTAAACTGCTCCGTTACAGGTACCATTGAAGATCCCAATCCTGTGGCGGGAGAGATATATCGGATTAAACTAATAGGTCCTGGTTTTCTACGGACATTCTCTCAGCAGGATTTCGATTTTACTATGATTCGAATTCCACTCTCTACGGACATTCGGGTAGAGGTAACGAAAGTAAGCACAGGGGAAGTCTGGAGCAAAGAGGCTACAACTCCGGCGACCAACGGAGAGACCCTCGATCTTGGAGTATTCCCTGATCCCGATTATGTGCCTAACGTATATGGCCTGAGGGTGGTGAGAGATATTGCCCAGCCCACTGTTACTCTAAGCTGGAGCGAGCCCTCACATGCTGATTTCACAGGTGTGGAAATCACCTATACCCCGACCGGTGGCTCTCCGTCCGCACCCATTATTTTGCCTGTAGGTACAACCTCCCAGACGATCAGTGGTCTCACCTACGGGACACTCTATACCTTCACTGTAAGGGCTATGTACACTGGAGATCGATATGCATCCGGGCTCAACCGTTCGCTGAAGATTTATGGGGTTAGCGACATGCTTATACTGACCCTTGATAACTTTTCCGAAGTGGGCACTATCAATGTTACAGTGAATGGAACCACAGAAAACATCTTCAGCGGCGAACTGGAGATACCTTTCGGTGCTTCGGTAACACTTGAGGCAGTGATCGACGATCCATATGCGGTATTTAAACAATGGAGTGGAGATCTGGATCCTGCCCAGATATTGATGAATCCTGTGACTTTCACAATGGATACAGATAAAAGCATAGAGTTGGTTATCGAATACCCTTATTGATTCGATAGAAAAGATATTAAAAATATCGAGTAACTCACTTCAAAGAGCTCTGAGCGGCCGTATTCCACCGTTCAGAGCTCCTTTATTTTTTGTATAGAACCGCTCATAGCCTCCTTTCTGATCACAGAAGGAATCCCTTCTTATATCCTTACGGCCCTTTTGCTCGGACTCTAAAAAGCTTGACAGAAAGTCCAGAACTTGTAGATTGCATGTACGTGGTGATTTGGTCTACCGGCTTGCGGCCACGTTAAATAATCCGCTAAAAGGTCATGGTCCCTACCCTGATCCATAGGCGGTCGGGGTATTTTTTGAAGAATAGCCACGGAAACTCCTCTGGCACTCTCCTATTATTCCCCGATCAGCAAATGCCGGACACAGCAAGGAGAAGGGAATATGAACAACAAAATATCACACCTCAAAAACAGAAGTCGCACAACGCAGATTCGTGGAGGTCTGCATCGCTCCAGCTTCCAGGAAACAGCAGAGGCGCTATATCTGACCTCTGGCTATGTTTATGAAAGTGCTGAAGAGGCTGAAGCCGCGTTTAACGGTGAAAAAAAGCGTTACGTTTATGGCCGCTTTGCCAATCCCACCACATCGATATTTGAAGAGCGTCTGGCACAACTGGAAGGTGCCCTGCGCTGTCTGGGCACTGCTTCCGGAATGGCCGCAGTCAACGCAGCATTAATGGCATCTTGCAAAGCCGGTGGACGTGTGGTAGCCTCTCGCGCGCTCTTTGGATCTTGCTTTTACTTAGTAAAAGAACTTCTGCCACGCTTTGGAGTGAGCACCCTCTTTGTTGATGGCACGGATCTCAATGAGTGGCAGAAGGCTCTCTGTATTCCAGCAGATGTCGTATTTCTGGAAACGCCCTCCAATCCCACTCTGGAACTGGTGGATCTAGCAGCTGTGAGCCAGTTGGCCCATCAGGCAAAAGCGCGTGTCATTGTGGATAACGTATTTGCAACCCCTCTATACCAGAAACCACTGGAATTGGGGGCAGACGTTGTAGTCTATTCCGCCACCAAGCACATAGATGGGCAGGGGAGAACCATGGGCGGTGCCATTTTAAGCAATGATGAATCGTGGGTCGATGAAGAGTTGCTTCCTTTTTTACGCAACACTGGCCCGACTTTGAGTCCTTTCAATGCCTGGGTTCTTGCAAAAGGGCTGGAAACCCTGGAGCTGAGAGTCACACGTCAGACTGAGACTGCAATGAAGATCGCGTGCTTTCTTGAACAACAGACTCAGGTCTTAGAAGTCCGCTACCCGGGTTTAGCATCTCACCCCCAGTATCATCTGGCACAAAAGCAGATGAACGGTTCCGGCACCCTCCTATCATTCTCTTTGAGAGATAGAGCAAGCGCCTTTCGCTTTTTGAATGCTCTAGAATTGATCGATATTTCCAACAATCTGGGCGATTCGAAAAGTCTGATTACCCATCCAGCCACAACCACCCACCAGAAATTGACGGAACAGGAAAGAGAGCATCTTGGCATCGGGCAAGGAACCTTGCGCCTTTCGGTTGGTTTAGAAGACGCCGAGGATTTGATTGAGGATTTGAATGGGGCATTGCTGGCAGCCCCCACATTATAGTAAATCTCTACAATTGACTCTCAATTAGCCCAAAAAGACTCTCTTTTAACTTTTCGCTTATGCCGCGATCCTGAAACTCTTCTATCCTGACAGGCTTTGTATCATTCAAGTCTGCCAGGAAGATTTCTTTCATTTTAATAACAAACTGTTTTTCATATATACTGAGATTGCCTTCGTCATCCAGCTGCATGCTGCGATTATCGAAATTCGCGGATCCTAGAGTGCACCACCCATCGTCCATAAGCGCAAACTTTGAGTGCAGCCTCTTTTTGTGATATTCATAAATCTGGACACCGGATTCCAGCAACTCCTCATAATAGTTTCTCCCGGCATATACCGTGGCAGCGACATCGGTCCGATCGCTGGTGGCCAGAACAAGTCTAACATCAACACCACGTCTGGATGCCTCTTTGAGCGCGTCTACCAGAGGTCTATCAGGAACAAAGTAAGCGGTTTCCATCCAGAAATAATTCCTGGAAGATTGAATAGCGAAAAGAAGCAGCTGATAGACAGTATCTCTGCCACGATAGGGCGAACTCCCAATGAAACGAGCCCTCAGGCCTTTGATCTTCCTCTTGACCTTCTGGTAGAAGCTACGGTCTTTTTTTGCATCAGGCTCCGGACTCTCTCCCCAGTTGCTATGAAAGTCTTCCAGCATCTGCCGGGCAATCGGCCCCTCTACATAAAGCTGGACATCCCTCATTTTGTCCGAGGAGTCTTCCGTATCATCCCAGGCATCGGAAAAACCGAACCCCCCCGTCAATCCTATCTCCTCATCCACAACAATGATCTTCTTATGACTTCGTTGATTGTATCTCAGCAGAAACGGAAACTGAAATTCGTTGTAGTAGCGTAAATTTACACCCGCCTCTACCATTCTTCTTTCAATTTCTGATCCTGCTAGCCCCATACTACCCAGAGAGTCCACTAACAGGTTGACCGATACTCCCGCGCTGGCCCTCTCCATAAGCACCTGGGCTACACGTTGCCCCGTGCTCTCGTCCTCAAAAATATACATCTCGATATTGATGCTTCTTTGAGCTTCTGACAGCGCCTTTAGCAAAGTCTCGAAAGTCTCTTTTCCCGTATTTAAAATGGTGATGCTATTACCCGAGGTGACATCCCTTCCGCTGACATCGGTGATAGTGGATATGAATCTTTCATCGTGAACCGGATAAGGCTGGAGAAGATTTCTCACAAGCACGTTAGCGGAGCAAGAAGCTGTGGCCAGGAAAATGGTAATCAGGGTTGCAAATCTCATTGCTCTTGTTGCCGTTTTATTCTTTAATAACTTTTTTGCAATGGACCGACAGGCCCTTGATTTCCGCAACCAGCTTTAAACCTACAATTATATAAAAAGAGGATGGTTTGAACAGACGTTGGAGACCGCCATCCTCGAAGCCTGCGAAAACCGCCGCCCGGATGCGGCCTCGCAGCTCACCGCGCTGCACATTGAAGGCGCCAAGCAGTCCCTGCTGGCCCACATCGGAGCATCCTGGTAAAACCTGCCC
>JBNLFC010000300.1:0-4919 GCA_050305335.1 Leptospirales bacterium | reverse complement strand
GGCTGCTTCCGTTCTGGAATCCAGACCTCGGATAAACCTTCCTCGCAGGTCGGGTGTTCCGAGTGTACCATCCGCCAGAGTCCAGCCAGCAGGACACTCCTGAAGATAAAAGGCATTGATCACCCCCTCCGGAGCGGCAATGGCAAAATTCTCATTGATTTTTGACGAGCTGATCACCTCACCCGATGAAAAGATATTCATGGAGAGCGCTGCAGCAAAGAGGCTGGTGGTCATAAAGCCCACGCTAAATACTACGCCCTTAAGAAACGTAACTTTCAATTGCTGACCCAGAGTTGAATGAACTTGATTCACCATATCCTTTCCCTCAACTTGCTCCCTTATGACCTTCGTTTCACAAAAAGCTTCAGCTTGCGTAGCGACGGCAGGCCCTGAAGCGGCCGGGCAAGATCGGTTCGCTGAAAAAGCGTCACATCAATACCCATCCTACAGACCCGATATGCCTGTGCAAGCGACTTTGCTGGCACAGCCCGGACGTTTGCGGCAATCCATTGTCTATTGCGGCGTCTGTGACGACTCCCAGAAGTGCGCAATTTTCCCCATTTTATTGTAACGGTAAGGTGCGACAGGATCTGCTGGACGATTCCAGCGTTTTGTGATAACAGGGCAAAACAACGCCGCAGCAGAGCCCGAAATTGTAAGGCCTCTTGTTACCCCACCGCCAATACCGCCCCACCCACAGGGGGATCTCTATGCCCTCATCGTTATAGAGAAGTTCACTCCTTCCCGCGTTCCAGAATGGATGTCGTTGAATAGCCGCTGACAAATGGCAAAATCACGATTCGGCCACCGTAAGACTCCACAACAGATCTTTCTGGCAAGTCCTCTGGACGATAGTCGCCACCCTTGGTATGAATATCCGGTTGAAGAATGGAGAGGATTCGATTGGGGGTCTCTTCGCTAAATATGGTTACATAGTCCACAAACTGCATTGCAGCAAGCACAAGCGCTCGATCCATCTCGGCATTGATAGGTCGCGACATGCCTTTGAGTTTTCGCACTGATTGGTCTGAGTTGATGGCAATCACAAATATATCGGCAAGGTCAGCTGCGCGGACCAGATATTCCACATGGCCACGATGAAGGATATCAAAGCATCCGTTAGTGAAAACGACCGTTTTATTACCGTGCTTCTCAGATAGAAGCCGGTGCAGCTTCTCTGGTTCAGGAACTATAGCACTGGAAATTTTTTCAATAGAATCTCTCACAGATTCACCTTAAGGTCTTCGCTTCCCGGAAGCGGAGTCAATCCCGCTGGCAGGGTTGGTAATGATCACTACCGCCCCCCTTCTAAGAGCGGATCGTCCACTCTTTGATGATAGAATTTTTCCAACGTCTTCCGGGTCAAGGAAAAGGTTTCCGCGGTTGGGTCCGCTCGCACCAGCCGCAAAGGTATAAAAAGGATGGATGCCAATGCGAGGATCCCTTCGGGCTGCTTCGTAATCCGTATAAGGTGTGACAAGCCCATGGGCCAGGGCAACTCCGGGTCTGATCTGCTCCGGGCCGTAGATCTGGCGACCCTGGTCTGTAAAAAGTCGCGTCTCAAGCGATAACTTAAAACCATTGATAGTAGTTGCATCAATGATAATACCCGTGATCTCGTCGCTTTGTTCACCTTCTTCCACGGTTGGTATCGCTTCTTGCCCGTAACTCGAACCAATCAGCATGGAATAGAGGCCTTCTTCGCGGTATAGAGGCAACAGTAGATCAACCGTTACAGTGCCCTCTCCTACACGTCTGGATCGTGTCACATATCGACTGGAAAGATCACCCATGCGATCACGAAAATCCCTGGAACTCTCCATCCTCTGGCGAACTGTGGAGTGGGAGTCCAGACGCAACGCCAGCACCAGCCGATTCAAATCCAGTATGGCTCGATTCTGTGCCTCACTCAATGCCCGCGCACGTGCGTCTGAAATGGAGCGCTCAGTGCCGGGGGATGCAAACTCAGGATCCTGCGGATCGAAAACAATTTCTGGAATCTTTACACTGGCACTGGTGGCTATGTAGCCGCCAGTCCAGTTTATGTAGCTATTTTCGCCCACATATTGAATCAGCTGACCCTTCTCCTTTCTGAATTGCCCGAGATCAAGCCCACGGACATCGATAGATGGGAATATGATACCGGTCGCCAGAAAGATGCTCAAAACGACAGATTGCCGGGTCAGGGATGATTTATGGTAGACTCTGGTTTGCATTGACTCTCGCTTCCTGTTGAATTCGTATCGGGCAAGCAACCTGCTTTAGTCAATTATCGGAAGGATAGATAGGAGGTTGATTTTTAAAAAGAAGCTGCCAGTCATTCTTCAGAGTTCTGAAATCCTTCACCCGCGGTGCCGGCGGAAGAGCTTCCAGAATCCGTTTTCCGTAGAATTTTGTTCTAACGCGGGGATCCAGAATCGCAACCACGCCACGATCACTCGTAGAGCGAATCAATCTGCCAAACCCCTGTTTTATGCTGATGATTGCGCCGGGCAATTGGATGGTCAAAAAAGGGTTTCGTCGATTTCGCTCTTCGTGCTCAGTCAATCCCTGAATCAGGGGGTCGTCTGGAACTCGAAAAGGAATCCTCACCAGGATCACAAGTCGAAGATGGTCCCCCACCACATCCACCCCTTGCCAGAATGTAGCCAACCCCAGAAGTATCCCGTCCCTCCTGCGACGAAATCCTCCCAGCGCCCGGGGTGCACCCAGGCTGACCTGACTGAAGATCCTTTCTCCCCAATCTGGTTCCAGGCGAATCAATTCGCGCTCCACGCTTTCCAGGGAGCGAATCGAAGTAAACAGTACAAATGCACCTCCCCCTGAAAGCGCCACCAGCCGATGCACCCAGGCTGCCACACTGCTATGAAATCTTGTTTCGTTCTGGCCGCCCGGCTCAGGGATATCATCCGGTAGAAAAAGGCGGGAATTTTTCACAAAGTCAAAGGGAGAGTCGAGTTGCAGGGTGGCTATTCGGCCGGAAAAAACACCGTTTTGCGATTCGTCCCGGGTCTCTTGCGTGTAACCTACGGAGTTCTGAAAATACTGAAAGCTACCAGGACCTCGCGTAGTGGAGAGAGTAGCGCTGGTGAAAACCACTGAATCCATCTTTTCCAGAATTTTTTCTTTCAACAGAGGACCGGTGACCACAGGTACTGAGTGAAGAGTATATCTTTTTTTCTCTTCTCCCCCGTTTCCGTTCTCCAGCCAGTGGATGCGCATTTCACCCGGACCATTGAGATAGAGCTTGAGAGTCTCTCTATAATCCTCCAGAAGGCCAACGGAACGCTTGAAGCGAGTGAGCCGGTCCAGTTCCTCCTCCGGCAGTCCCTCTTCTTCCTCAACAATCATAGCAGCGGCTTTTGCGATTAGCTTTTCCATGGTATCTCTCAGCAAGAGCGTTGCCGGTAGATCCAGCTCCTCACGAATGCGAAGGCTAGATCCAAAGAGAATTGGATATCGATTCACCACTTCCGTTTGAAACTGATTTAAAGCCGACTCCACTTCACCCTGTTGGTCCAGCAGTGCACCACCGGATCCCGGTATTTGCGAAAAAAGACGACGGACCAGGCTTTTTACTCTATCCACAGAAAACTGCGAATCGCACGATGATGTATATATTTCCGGAAAACGGTGGGCCTCATCTATAACGCAGTAATTGAATTCCGGGAGCAGCTTTTGATCCAGAGCAAAGTGGGCGGAAAGAAGGCTATGGTTGACGATCAACAGTCTGGCCCCTTTCCATTTTTCTCGGGCCAGAAAGTAGTGGCATCTGGTGTATTCCGAACAACGGGGTCCGCCGCAGTCATCGGCATCGCGGCTCAAGCGCATCCGATAATCGGCAGAAATGTGTCCGGTATACTCTTCCATTAGACCGGTGGAAGTCCGATCCACCCATTTTAAAAAATCATTCAATTGAAATCTACGGTCTACATCCACTCTTCCCTTTTCCACTGTTTCATTCAAGTAGCGTCGACAGAGGTAGTGTGATGACCCGTAACAGATCTCATAGAGAAGAGGCACACCCAGCATGGTTTCAATGACAGGAATTTCTTTTTCTGCGATCTGTTTTTGAAGAGATCGAGTTTCTGTGGAGACCAGCACACGAGTTTCCAGTTCTCTGGAAATCAACATTAGCGGTATCAGATAAGCAAGGGTTTTCCCGGTTCCGGTCCCCGCTTCGGCAAAAAGAATCTGCCGGGATTGAAGGGCATGATATACTTTCTCAACCATTTTTTTCTGAGAAGGCCTTACCTCAAATCCGGGCATGGCCTCTCGCAGAGAATCGGTTCCCCCTTCGGTGAAAAAATGAAGGGGGTTCATGATAGCCTCAACTGCCAGGAGATTCTGAGGCCGATTTTCGAGTGAGCTCTTTGCGAACATCCCGTAGCAGCTTCTGGGCTTCGGGAAAATCCTGGAATTTGCGCAACGCAAGATTGAGATATCGGATACTCCGTTCGGGGCGATTCAATCGCATATATACGACGGCAAGATTGTAAAGCACATAGTGCTTCTTCTGGTTGGACGGACAATGGAGGGAACGATGAAACCATTTCAATGACTCCCTGTATTTGCCAGCACGAAATAGAAGATTTCCACACTCATTGTATGCGTCACCCGAATCCGGATTATAAAATATGGCACGTCGAAAATATCGAAAACCCTCTTCCCATTTCCCCTGGTGCAAACCGTAAAACCACCCCAGAGTGGAAAGGATTCTTCCGTTCTGCTCCATTTCATAAGATTGAAGCAGCAGATATTCTGCTCTATCGGAATTCCCTTGAAAAGCTTGTTGAAGCCCATCCTGTATTAACTTTTCCGCGTATGACTGCACTTTTTTTCCCCGGGTCGAAACTGAATTACTGTTTCATTTTCGGCAGAGGAGGAGAAAGTGCGCGTAAATTTAAATATGTTTTTCA
>JBNLFC010000299.1:0-4956 GCA_050305335.1 Leptospirales bacterium | reverse complement strand
AACTCATTTGCATAGGAAGCAACCCGGACAGACTTTTGCGATGGCTTCTTCCCCAGAACCTCCTCCCTCGAAATTCCGTTGGCCCGACTCCAGGCCTCATTGACATAAGTGCGGCGGAGATTGCAATCGTATCGAACAATTACGTCGGGCGAGTTGTCTGCAAGAGCGCGAAACTCCTCTTTATGTCGTTCAAGCTGTTTTGCCTGGTCCTTGATCGTTGTAATATCCCTTCCTATGCCAAGAATGCTCTCGAGACTCCTATCCGGGGCAAATTCGGGGATGACCCGCATATGAATGAAACTACTCTTCCCAACCGTATCGAAATATTCCAGTTCCAGTGTGGTTTCATTGCCGGTCCGGACCACTCTGGCAATAGCTTCTTCCAGCAACCAGGCGTCGGGCATGGCAGAAATCTCTGTCGGTCGTTTCCCCAGCATTTTCTCCCGTGAAATCCCGATGGCACGTTCCACCGCCGGGTTGACATAGATCCTTCGACAATCCAGATCGTAGCGAACCACGATATCGGGAGAATTCTCTATTAAAGAACGAAACATCTGTTCATGTTCAAATAGCTTTTTCTCGATAGCCTTGCGATGGGTAATGTCACGACAAATGCTCAGCGAATAGTCCTTTCCATTGAACTCTATAATATTTGCATTGATTTCAACCGGAAAAAACACCCCATCTCGGGTACGGTGCATGGTCTCAAAACGGATGCCACCCGGGCTTTTTGCCTTACCACGCGTTTTCTCTTTTTGATCTTCCGTAAAAGCAGGATCTATGAAGTGTACGTTCTTGCCCAGCAAATCTTCCCGACTGTATCCCAATCGCTGACAGGCCTCCCGATTCACGTAGTAAATCCGAAGCTCTTGATCTATAATATAAACCTGATCTCCCAGAAAATCAAAAAGACCGGAGTACGATCCGAGAAAATCTTCCAGGCTCTGATTGTGAAGAGTATCCATATTTACGATCTCAATATTTTTTCAGCGCATCCTGTGCAAAAAAATGATAACCTATTAGACAACATCTTTCGGTGAATTCTCATATTAAAAAGAACCTGCTTTGAAAATATTGAAAGTTAAAATATTAAGTTTAACCCGGGCACGAACACCCGGTGTTAACGGTGTACTCTTTCGTGTTGTAAAGGGAATAAGCAAATTTCATACCACGCAAATCCCTCCGAAATCGGTAGCATTCCATGCCGCCCATGAATGAAAAATAGATCATTGTTACAGGATCTGTCCGAATAAATCATACAGGAGAGAGGGAAGTCGTCTACTTTTTTCAGACTCAACATTGCGCTTCGATGTAGTATTTCATTGTTTTTCTCAGCATTCGCAAACGCTGGAATCAGAAGCAGATCTGAGAAAGTCACAGATAAGGGTTTCCCCAATTCTCAGGAGCTGGATACCATCCACAGCTTGAAATCCAGAATGATCTGTTCTATCACAGAGAGGGGAGGCGGGGTTCGTTTTCTGTCCCTCCCTGCCGGGCACACAGTTAGATCAAAGCGAACCCGCTTTCCTTACCACGAGTGAGGGAGCGGGTTTTTTCGTTTTAAAGGCGTCGTCTTCGGGGCGCCTCAGCCCGCCCCATGGGCGGCGGGCTGACCGGGCTCTCGGTCGCGAGGACGCTCCCGTCGATCCCTGGCGCGGGGGGGCTCAGTCGAGGTTATCCAGTGAACCGTCTGCCATAGCTTCCTCAACCTCCGGGCGTGCAATGAGGCTGCAGGGGCTCTCTTCCACGTTATCCGGAGTTTTCCCTCAGGGCTCAATGTCTGGCTATCGGACATACTGTTGAGGACTCGAAGCTTTGACCTTCCCCCGAAAAATTAACAAACTTGCAGGATTAGCTCCAGTGATATAAGATCACAGAGGAGCTGACATGAAAAGAAAAAGATTCACAGAAGAACAGATCGTTAAAACCCTGAAGAGGATCGAATCGGGAGAATCTGCAAAGGATATTGCCCGGGAACTGGGAATCCATCAGCAGACACTCTACAACTGGAAGAGTAAATACGGTGGTATGGAAGTGAGCGAGCTTGCGGAGCTAAAGCGTCTGCAGGAAGAGAACAGGCGCCTCAAAGCTCTGGTTGCAGAACAGGCTCTTGACATCACCATGCTCAAAGATATCAATTCCCGAAAGTGGTAACCCGGCAGTCCCGGAGAGAGGCGACTCACATTCTGCGTACAGAACATCATGTATCAGAGAGTCGAGCCTGTCGGGTAATGAATTTTCCCCTCTCCACATTTCGTTATCAGAGTCGAAAAAAAGATGATCCGGAGCTGGAATCCAGAATGAAATACTGGGCCGAGAAACGTCCCCGTTACCGCGTGACAGGTAAAGCCTTTCTGGATGAATAAGGCCAATGAACTATTATTCCAGAACAACCATAATTATATGATTGATTATTTTTATATTTAGGCATCCTGTAAATATTTTCTTGCCATCCAATGATAATCTCGTAAAATCCTCTCCATATGCGGGAGCAAAATATCATAAATCACTCCAAAGAAATGGAACAGGAAAGGAGCGATCCTTCTTTCAATGGCTTTCTATACGATATAAATAAAGAAAAATCACCCGGAGTCCGGGTATCCGATCATTTCTATAAAAATCTAATTTTACGTGAAAATACCGAGTATTTTGATAACTTAGATACAACTTTCAGAAGCAACGCAAAAAAGATTGCCCAACTTTTCAAACTCACCGAAATGGAAGAGAATATTCTGGTGGAAATTGCAATACTGCAACTCGGCGAGGGGTTTACACCGGAAAACAGCAATCAGAACTCTCTGAGTTTTTCCAGAGCTTTACCACTTCTTGCGCCTGATGCTCCCTTAAGAATCAATAGCTTGATAGAAGTGACGCAAAGCAATCAATTTCCATCGGAATTCAAGATTCATGATCGCATCATGAATGCTCTTTTTGGGATACGCAGTATTGATAGCAGACTCCTGGAACTGATAACCAAATCATCGCCCCACATGGAACTCTCCTCTTCGCGCAGGGGTTTTGCTGATAAAATATCCGGAATTATAAAAAATAAAAAAACGAATCATGGGCAGGAATCAAAACCTTCAGGGTTGATTCTCGAAATCATCGGGAACGACAGCGCCGATATGCTGGCCATTGCTGAGATGTCCCTGCGCGAGTCCGGTCACGATCCTTATATTCTGAGACTCCAGTCCATATTATATCATCCCGAGCACGAAACCTCTTTTATACAGCTCTGGAATCGCGACTCATGCATTGATCCGCTGGCAGCTATCATAAACCTGACTGGAGAGGAGACTCCCGACAGGTATACCCGCATTGTAGAATTTGTATCAGCTCTCAGTTCCCCGGTTGTAATACTTTCAACGGGAAACCGTAAAAGTTACACGCAAAACTCTCTGATTTTTTCTATTCCCGAACTGGAGCATAAGGACCAGGATGAGTTGTGGGGAAATGCATTGATTTCCACAGATGATAGACTCCACCCCTATGTCGACAGCATCACGAACAATTTTCTTTTGAAACCGGCCGACATTACAAGAATTGCAGCTTTCGCTCTTGCGTCGGACCCGCATGCAGAGAGTATAGAAAGTGTGGGAAAAGAGTTGTGGCAGGAAGCGAAACGGGCTTCGAGACCATCCATCCTTGATCTGGCAACGCTCATCGAGCCGGTAACTACGCTGCAAGATCTGGCCATACCTGCGGCAACGCAAGAACTCCTCAGGGAGATCATAGATCGTGTGAAAAATAATAGAAGAGTACTGGATAAGTGGGGATTTAAGAATAAATTTAAGCGTGGCCTCGGGATTACAGCCCTGTTTTACGGTAAAAGTGGAACCGGAAAAACCCATGCAGCCGAAGCCATTACCGGGGAACTGGATCTAGATCTTTATCATATAGATCTCTCACGCGTCATATCCAAGTATATCGGAGAAACGGAAAAAAATCTGGGACGAATCTGCGACGGAGCAAAAAACTCTGGAGCGGTCCTTCTCTTTGATGAGGCCGATGCTCTTTTCGGAAAACGGAGCGAAGTTGCGGATGCCCACGACAGATACGCAAATCAGGAAGTATCTTACCTCTTACAGAAAATGGAAGAATACCCGGGTCTTTCGATTCTGACGACAAACCTTGCAAACAATCTGGACGAAGCATTTAACCGCCGGATCAATTACCGCCTTGTTTTTCCGATGACAAACGCGGAAACGCGCCAATCTATCTGGGAACGAATATTCCCGAAAGAGACCCCCACGCAAAACCTGAATTATACAGAACTTGCCGGAGAGCTAGAGCTTACGGGAGCCGAAATCAAAAATCTCGCCCTCCGTGCCGCCTATGTGGCCTCATCCGCCGACGAGCCGGTTAAGATGAAACATATCCGAAAAGTGTTGAAGGACGAATTAAAAAAAGATGGAATTATCATCAACGACGGTGATCTAAACCACTGGAACAGGGACGAATGACCGATGGACAGAAATGGAAGAATGTCCAGGTAATAAAAAATGCCCGTAGAAAGAAAACGAAAAATAAAACGTGATAAAGTTCAGGGAGCAGGCTTCTATAAAGAAGGTTCTGTTTTCAATGATAGAACCACACGGGCACTTCTGGATCAAATAACCGATCCTGACCGCTTGAAAAAGCCATCAAGGTCTGAAATTGAATCTGCGCAACGGTACATTCGCTGGTATGAACGTCATGGTTCTATCCCGGAAAACTGGAGCCGATTCAAAGAAGAACACAATGTAGACTCTGGATTCAAAATCGGAGAATTTCTCAGGGAGAAGGGCAGGGAGCAGGAAAGGGAATCCATTGAAACTGCACAAACTATCGGCTATTATTACAGGAAAAGTCGATCCCGCCCGGTCCAGCTTTGCGGCAGGAACAAAAGTGAAAACTGCGGATGGATACAGGCCCATTGAATCGATCCGTGAAGGAGACACTGTCTATTCGCGCAAT
>JBNLFC010000298.1:0-4957 GCA_050305335.1 Leptospirales bacterium | reverse complement strand
GCAATGTTGCAAAGTGCTATCTTAAACATATTTCATCACAGAAAAACCTGGTGAATAAAGTAAAGTTAACACCTCAACAATAGCCTCCGGTCCGTTGCCAATCCGCAATCTTATGATTGCGACTCCTCGCGAATTTCCTCTGACTCTTTTCGCTCCTGCTGAAAGAATTCCTGCATCTTTGATCCATATGCATTCATAAACTCAAGAATCTCTTTCCCCAGCATCTGAATGCTTTGATTTTGCACCGCCGGGGTATAACGATACTTCCCTTTTTGTATGAGAAAGACCGGTTGGTTTTGATCTAAGGCAATCTTATCCCATTCCACAACACTGATCTTCGTCGGAATGACACTCTCAAACCGAATGGCAGGCTCTATAGCAATTTTGTCTGGCGCGAAGTGACCTGTAAACGAGCGGAGTGGCGAGAACATATTTGAGTCCTGTGAGAAGGAGTTTGAATTATAAAGCAGTGAAGTATAAGTCACATCATAGGTGACCTTGCCACTCACATCACTGAATCCCCCTGACGTTAGACTCCTTACACAGGAATATGGAGTGTCATTGTAGTAATTTGTGTATTGAGCGGAGGTCGCACTTCCTGGTTCCGGATTCATCAATCCTGATTTCTGCCTTACGTCGACCATTGTCAGAATAAAGACATCATCGGGGTTCTGCTGCATGAGATTTTTAAATTGCCGGGAACGAAAGATTTTGTTGGTAAGGGAGGCTCCTTTGAACTCATTTCCCACTGCCAGATAAACCATGTCAGCTCCTCTGAAGTCCTTCATGACCATACCGCTCAAAGAAGCGGCATGGTCATGAAACTCCTTGTATCCTGACAGGGCGATCGTCTCACGGAGCGGAGCGACTTCCCCCTCTAGATGTTTTCGAAGCATAACATCGGATTGGCGAAGCAGTGTATTGTAGTAGGGAGTTACATCCACCACAATCGCTTCATTCGAGCCTCTGTCACAATTTTCGCACATTCCTCGAACAGTGAACGGCATGGAATCGATCACAGGAGGTTCCACACCCGCGGGAGCATAACAGCGCTCGGATACGGAGGCTTCCAGAGATCCCATGGTTCTCCCCTTCTCGTGCACTCTTTGTCTTTTGCCGGCTGCCATCAGTCCAGAGAGCATCCGCATTCCGGCCGCCCCCTTGCTCCTTGCATTCCCCTTTTTGTCCGATGAGCGATCTCCTATGCCTGCCTGGAAATTATTCTGTGAGAATACAAGAATCGGCAAAAGATGAATATGCTTTGCCCGATTATGGGCCAGCTCGTCTCGAAGCCGTGGGCCACTGGAGCAGTGGGAGAATACCAGGGATAGGGAAATTAATAAAGTAAGAAAAAAGATCTTTTTCCGGAACATGGGCGGCCTCACTTGACTGAAAAATGAAACCATAGAATAGGCGCCGTGAGCAGCAGCTGTCAAAGTTTTTTTCGGAAGCAGACTGCCTGACGGCTACCACGTTTTTGGTATTTTTATAGCCAGAGTTCCACGACAATTGCGTTATAAAAGCAAAAGGAAAATTCCCGGGATCCATTGAAATTCCACCGGGCAAGTGTCGATATTTGCAATGCATACTTTTTTAATCTGCCATAGCAAGTGTGTTGGATGACAGAAACGAGTCTTACATGAAAGTTAAATTCTGGGGAGTCCGGGGCTCCATTGCCTCGCCATTAAAGGGTTATTCTATTCGGGAGAAGATCCGAAAGGCGCTGCAATATGCATCGCCTGCTGATGTCCTGGATGAGGACTCCATCGATCGGTTTCTCAAATCTCTTCCATTTTCCCTCACCCATACGTACGGAGCCAATACAACCTGTCTGGAGATTCGCAGTCGAAAAAACGATCTGATCATTGTAGATGCGGGAACAGGCATCCGGGAGCTGGGCTACATGCTCTTAAAGGAAGGGTTTGTGGAAAACAGCGGCAAAGAAGCTGCCCTTCTCTTCACTCACTCCCACTGGGACCATATCCAGGGATTGCCCTTTTTCCTTCCAATGTATTTGAATGGAAACAAGTTCAATGTTCATGCCATTTCCGACAACATCAAAGACCGGTTGGAATACCAGCATAGTTTTCGCCACTTTCCAGTGCCATTTTCAGTACTGGAAAAATCCATGGTCTTCCACCAGCATGATGAAAAAGAGGCATGGTCTCTTTACGGCATCAACATAACCCAGAAAGCAATGCGCCACCCCGGCGTCTCCTATTCCTATACTTTTGAAGAGAATGGCAAGAAACTGATCTTTGCCACTGACTCTGAATTTCGTCTGGAAGATATGGATCGCGTGGAAGAGTATATTGAATACTTCAGAAACGCGGAAGTCTTGATTTTTGATACCCAGTATACCTTTGAAGAGCAGTTGCAGAAGATCGACTACGGACACAGTTCCGCTTCCATAGCCACTGATATGGCTCTCAAAGCCAATGTAAAGAAGCTGGTTCTATTCCACCATGACCCCACCTACGACGATGACAAGCTGGACGAAGTCTACATGCGAGCGCTTCGTTACAAAGAGATGATGGACCAGGAAAACGCATCGGGTATGGAAATCTACATTGCTTACGAAGGAATGGAAATGTATCTGTAGCCACCAGGTATAAGCTTTGAGCGATCAGCCGAGAGCTTTCAGTGCCTGCTTAAGGATTAAACCTACCGATTTTCTTACTATGCTCCTTGTCTCTGAATGCTGACCGCTGACCCGCTGACCGCTCTTTTTCATTGACACTCAAAGAGCGCAGGGCGACTACAGGGAGTGGCAGAGGAATGGAGGGTGTACTATCCATTTGCACTGCCGCGAATTCAAAGAGAAGAGTGTCAACGAGTAATGGGGGGGAGAGCGTATGCTGGTAAAAGAAATAATGACCTCGGCCGTTCGCACAGCACGTCCCGATGACATGGTGAAAGACATCGCGTCTGTCATGTGCTTGAACAGGATCAGTGGTTTGCCTGTGGTAGATGATCATGGCCTTATCATAGGCGTAATCTCGGAAAAGGATATTCTCTATGGAATGTTTCCTGATTTACAGGAATATATGGAAAGTCCCGTTTCCGTGGATTTCATCGCCCTGGAGCACCAGTACAAGGATGTTCTACATATGAAAGTATCCGAGATTATGAGCAAAAAAGTAACCACGGTAGACCCGGATATGCCGGTTCTTAAGGCAGCCTCTATCATGTTTCGGCGTCGCATTCGTCGCATTCCCGTATCCCGGGATGATAAACTTCTTGGAATTGTCAGCATGGGAGATGTACATAAAGCAATCTTCCAGGCAAACATTGCTCACTGACCTCCTGAAATTACCGCGATAACAGGAATAACTATTAGCGGTTGGCTACCGGCTCTCAGCAATCAGATCCCGGACCTTCTAAATGGCTCATTCAGGCGAGATCCGCTGACGGCTAATAGCCAACCGCCGTCAGCTTCCCTGACTCCCCCTTTTTTTCCTTGACTCTCTTCTCAGCAATGATGCTCTCCAGTCACAATTCTGGAGGTTGGCTATGTCCATTCGTGCAGTTCTCCTTGGCGCTCCTGGTGCCGGAAAAGGAACTCAAGCAAAAATGCTTATTGAAAAATTTAAAATTCCACAAATCTCTACTGGAGACATTCTGCGAAAGGCAGTGGCCGATGGTACTCCGCTGGGAAAAGAGGCAAAAGTCATTATGGACCAGGGCGGCCTGGTGTCAGATAAAATTGTTCTGGGGCTTGTAGAAGAAAGAATCCAGCAGCCTGACTGCAAAGATGGATTCATTCTCGACGGATTTCCCCGTAACACCAGCCAGGCAGAAGCGTTGGATGGTATGCTGAAGAAACTGGGCTCTCCTATTACCGTAGCGTTGAATATCGACGTAGAAAGAGGCGAATTGCTCAAGAGACTGACAGGTCGCCGCACCTGTAAAAAGTGCGGTCAAATGTATAACATTTACTTCTCTCCTCCGGCAAAAGAGCATGTTTGTGACAAATGTGGTGGTGAGCTCTTCCAGCGGGATGACGATAAAGAAGAGACCATTAAAAAGCGTCTGGAAGTTTACGATCAGCAAACAGCACCGCTCATCGATTACTACACAAAGTTGAATCTGGTAAAGACCGTTATGGGAACAGGATCCATTGATGAGATTTTCCAGAAGACGGTTGCGGCCCTTCAATAACCAGACTGATTTTTATCGCTGATACGTCGCCCTCCCCCGGGGGAAAGGCGGCGTATTCTCACAGATATCTTACAAAAAGGGAATTTGTTATTCCCTGGAAAGCGATTTTACGAGATGATCAATTAAATTCCTTAACGTACGCCATGGTGAAACTCCGGTAGATTCCACTGACTCCCACCGATCAGCAATTAAATAGCCGGATAAGAGTTTTCTTAATTGTGCGAAAATATGAGAAATATCGGTTAAAAATTACTCCTGGATTATGAACTATTCTGTAACCTCCTTTTTTTTCTTGCCTTTCTGGAGTGGATGCCGCGATTATGCCCCCATTGCTTCGCTGACCTGCAAGCATCATTCATATAGGGGATGCGACGCAAATAAAAACACATCATTCGCCGTACTGAATCATGACGTTTCCTCGGTGCTCGTGGCACTCGAAGGGTGGTGTGAAAAACATAAAGTAATTACGAAAGAGTGTATACAGGAGGCACTATGCCATTGGTAAATCCCCATGGGAAAGAGAAAAAGCTTATGCCGCTTCTGCTGGAAGGTTCCGCGCAGAAAGATGAGCTCGCAAAAGCAAAAAGTCTGAAGCAGGTTAGAACAACATCCCGCGAAACAGGCGATTTGATTATGATGGGGATTGGTGGATTCACTCCTCTGAAAGGCTTTATGGGAAAAGCAGACTGGCAGGGAGTTTGTGACAAATATCAGATGACTGATGGAACTTTCTGGCCCATACCGGTAACGCTTTCTACTTCTGCTGAAGTTGCCGGAGGCATTAAAGAAGGTGAAG
>JBNLFC010000297.1:0-4971 GCA_050305335.1 Leptospirales bacterium | reverse complement strand
GCGCCTTCCCGATGCGATCATCTGGGCTTCGGCCTTCTCCGAGTCCTGCCTGCTGATCACGCGCAATGTCCGGGATTTCCCGGAAGATCACCCTGGCATCCGCGTTCCCTATCGATTGTAAACTCGCGCATTGAGGAATTGCCGCTCTCCGGTTATCTTCTTTGAGTTCATTGGAATCAGGTGGGTGATAAATCACACTTCCCCTGGCATATGGTTGTCTATTGATTCGGCAGGGGAGCATTAAGATGTGGGGATTCTTCAGATTCAGGAATATGGGAGACCCGGACAAGGTCGGCCGCAAGTTCCTGATACTGTTTATACTGATTCTCATTCCGATCATGTTCGCTTTTAGCTGGATGTATTCGGGTGAGATTGAGGTTACCGGGCAGGTGGTAGATCGTTCCGGGAAGCCACTACCGCATGCGAAGGTGATGTATTGGGCGGAATATACGAAAGATATTGGCGGTGTGCCCGGCTCCAAAAGAGTCGATCCTGAATACGCCAGAAACAAAACCGGAAAGCTGGCACAACCCCTTTTTGCCGATGCCAATGGCATGTTTCACATTGATGTCGACCATTTCTTGATCAGTTATTTCAGACTTGCGATTGAGACGGATACGACAAATACATCGCTGGATGTCGCTGCACAAAACACTGACGTTTCCATGCTACTGAAAGGGTTTGAACCTGAGACCGGATTTATCAGGCTGTTTCGTCCCTATCGCTTTGGCAGCAGGGATAATCCCTTGCTCTTTCGAGTACAACAACAGGCGAAACAGGACCAGCCTCAAAAGCTCACAAGTGAACAGGATAAGTTGCCAGTCGAAGAAAAAGCTGCTGAGGAAGAACCGAAAGATTCCCGTACTCAGGAGATTCTTGCTCTGTTGAAACAGATTCAGGAGAAAATTCCTCATCTTCGTCTCCTGGCTCCAATCTGCCAGAAAACTCTACTTTTGAACTGTCGCTGTTTTAGGGAAGCTTACGGCTTGAATGCGCTATATTTCACAATTTCTTAGGTGAATGATATTGCAAGTCAGAGATTTGTACGATTGTTGCTGTTAAAGTCTGTGGCTTTGTCTTGGTTCAGGTTAAGTAGATAGCCTCTTTTAAACTTGAGAATCGGGAACCATTTTCCTAGGAATGAGAAAATGCCATGCTCTTCGATATATTTTGCGTACTCTACATAATGATTGTCCCATGAGAGGTGTCTCTCCTCAGTTCGTGCGCGAATAAAATAAATTCCGTTTAACAATAGCAATAGGATAGATTGACGGATGGCATCTGTGGTGTCGCCGGTTGTAATAAATGGCATGGAAATAAGCCACCATGAGAGGTTTTTACTAACGTAAGCCGGATGTTTACAATAGCGGTAGGGGCCATTGGTTAGAATTCCTCGATGTGTCAGGTTAGAAAAGCGGATGCCGAATGGCAGAGTTGCCCATACATATATGGCAATGAGCAATAAAATGAGGGACCCCCAGATGGTGTACATGGCTGAGTCTGCAAACCAATATCCCCAAGTTGCGCTGCTTTGATAATCGAGATATGAGCCCGATATCATCCCCCAGAAAGGTTGATAGCATACAAGGGCGCTACCCCATCCTAATAATGTTGAATCTGTTGACCGGATATGTGAATCGAACAGACGAATGGTGCATAGATAACCGACTGTGACGAAGAGAAGATCGATGAAAAACATCAACGCATAACTGAAGTCATAAAATGCCTTATAGCTGCTGAAGAGGCTGTTGAAATCAAAGTTATAAATAAAACTGGTCTGCTTAACAAGGTACACGAACATTAGAGGAAGGAAAAAGAGCTTTACCAGCCATCCAAGGAAGAGTTGCATAACTTTGTGAAAGTCCACCTGATGAAATCGCCCCGAAAACAGAGCGCCGAGGTGCCAGTATTCATCATTTGGAGAAACCATGAAGCGATCCAGAATGAAAAAATATGGGATTGCGAACAAACAAACAGGCCAGATTATGATGCTAAGGAAGTTATAATAATGATTATAGAAACTCCCTTCATACTCTGGAAATAACCAATAGATCATAGCAACCAATGCAATTATAATATAAAAGCCGAGAAGTTTGGTTAATGCTCTGTTGGGGTTCCATTTTCCGTTTCTTTGTAAGCGGATGGTGGCGGATGCTCTTTTGTAGGGTTTCAGGCAGACCCACTCAAGGATGATGATTGGTAGAGCGAGCGCAATGCAGATGAGCATGGCTGCTTGAATAACAGTTATCTCAGGTTTGAAATATTTTAATCCCCAGAGAACAATGAATACGACCAACAATGCAACAGAGTTAATCCACATGTTCGTCGGAGATTGTGGGATTTTATTGTTCATGGTGCGACTATAAATTTAAATGGTGTATATGTATAATGATCGAACGCTGTCTAATTTATAAAAGTTGTTGCTATTTTTTGTCTGCGAAGGCTTTTTTTCTCTCAGGAATTCCGGGGACACAATGAACTAGCCCGAGTTTAGCGGACACCTAAAATGGGGGGCACTCCATCGGAGGTGTTAAAATGGAAGAGCGTAAGCGCTATACAAAGGAATTTAAACAGGAGGCCGTCCGGCTTGTGGAGTCAGGCGATAAGCAGGCGGCGGAACTGGCTCGTGAGTTGGGTGTTGCCATAATCAGTTATACAAATGGAAGGAACAACTGTCGAAGAAAGGTGCTGCTGCCTTTCCCGGTCATGGAGGCAGGCCGCGCAAGGAGGAGGATGAGATTTCCCGTCTCAGACGGGAGTTGAAGCGTGTCACGGAGGAGCGCGACATCCTAAAAAAGGCCGCGGCGTACTTTGCCAAGATGTCCGGGTGAGGTACGTGTTCGTGAAGAGGAATACTGGTCAACATACTGTCCACGACCTGTGTGACTGCATGCGTGTCAGTCCCAGCGGCTACTATGCCTGGCGCTCTAGCCCGGAGAGTCGCAGGGCACGGCAGTAAGGGAAACAGGAAAAGAAATTCCGGGTGCGGTATACCTGATTTCTTATTCAGATATGGTCCTCTGTTCAGGTCTGGGGCTTTTCCGTTTCGCGCATTGAGGAATCGCCGCTCTCCGGTTATCTTCCCTGGGTTCGTTGGGACGGGAGAGGAGAGCTGAATGGGCTGGCATTACACAGATCACGAGACCAGGCATGTCTCACGCTATTTTTTCGTATTTTTTCTGTTCGTAGCCATACTTCTTTTTGCGTTCTGGTCAATGGAGATGAGTGGCCCTGTGAAACTGCAGGGGAAGATTATCGACCGGAATGATTTAAAGTCCGTCCCTGATGTCAGGGCGTTTGTTACGGTGGTTGCCCTGTCTGCCGATTCAATGCCTTTTATCGGCGCTTTGCATAAAACAAAGACCACGACAGCGGAGTTTCAGGTGGGTGCGGATGGAAGATTCGAATTCACCGCGGACCAGTGGCGGATCGTACGCATCGAAATCCGTTTTGAAAGTGAGACCACCAACATCGAACCGACTCAATGGACTCCCGATTCCGGGATTCAGTACCTTATTAAAAGGCAGCAATACGGAAGCAGTGAGACCCCCTGGCATTTTCTGGCAAATCAAAAACCAAAACCGGTTCAGCCTCAAACTTCCACAGCTGAACAAGATAGCCCGGTCGCTGATGAACAGACTGTCGATGCACAAACCGCCGATGAAGCAGCAAAGGATTCCTATACTCAGGAGATTCTTGCTCTGTTGAAAAAGATTCAGGAGAAAACAGGGAAAGCGCCGTTTAATACAGATATTTATCCGGTGGAAGATATCGCAACAGTTTCCATCTATCGTGATATATCGTGTGAGTATGACGAGCAACAGTATCGACTGGAGAGCGCATACACCCGTTTTATGGATTTTGTCAGACGGGAGGGAATCTTCCGGAAAGAGCGCAAGAAGATGGGTTATGCAATCGAACATATCGATGAATTTCTGGAGTCTGCGAAAGCGATCACCTCGGATGATGCCTTCGCCTTCAAGCCTCTGATAACCGAACTGCTGAAATATTACGAGACCATCAAAGGCATCGATGGATGGGAAGACAAGTTCATGCAACTCAAGGAGATCCCACTTCAGCAAGGCAAGAGCTTTTATAAGGCCGGATTCCCGAAGTCGGAACATAGCTGCAATACGATGAGCGATTTAACGTTTCTTCCGGAGAATGGCATACATGAGAGTGATATATTATGGTACATGTTCCAGAACTCCGAGCAGTGGATCTATTCATTCTGGGCCCGGCGTTATTACGAAGGGAATATGGAAGAGACGCACTCCCTTTTGACGATTCTGGAGCGGATCGCTTCGGATAAATTTTATACCGTACACAAAGATAAAACGGTGATGAGCCTGATCTTGCCCAAACGAATCGAATGGAATATGTGGGCACCCCGTCTCTCTGCATCTGATGAAGAAAAGAAGTTTGCCTCGACATATGATGATCTGAATTTTGTATCCGTGCCGGAAAAAGGCGAGTTCGTGTTTGAGGGCACACATAAAGGTCAGGTCTCAGCTGGTAGCGGAGTCTATCTCTATACACGGGAAGGTATGTGCACGGCAACGCTGTCGGAAGTGGGGCTCAGTAGCGATGTTTCAGGTGGTGATGGACTGATGACCATGCGCTACAAGGTTAAACTGGATGATCAGTCATCATGCAGAGGCAAAAGCGCAATGGTCTCCTTTTCCAAGGTCGATGATAAGGTGATCGGCTCGAGACTGTTTACAGTCGCCCTGACACCGGAAGAGAATCGACGGATCAGA
Source organism: Leptospirales bacterium (assembly GCA_050305335.1). Classification (GTDB taxonomy): domain Bacteria; phylum Spirochaetota; class Leptospiria; order Leptospirales; family Leptonemataceae; genus JBNLFC01. The sequence goes on along the minus strand of JBNLFC010000297.1, from coordinate 211 downwards.
ACCGCCCTGACACATCAGCACCCTGTGCTTGAAAAGATGCATATATCGCTGGTGGCCTACGCGAACAGATCCGGCAAATCGTTTTACATGCTGAGTGTGGGCGGTAAATCACAGGCCATTTTTTCAATCGAGGCAGAGCGCATCAACTGGATAGCCAGTGCAATGGGGCATTATGGAGACGAAGTTAATTCTGTGCCTGTGGCGGATGTGA
>JBNLFC010000296.1:0-5028 GCA_050305335.1 Leptospirales bacterium | reverse complement strand
GATATGATCAATACCGTGAAAGCTTTGCAGACCAGGGGCCTTGCAGTGGAACTTCACCAGAGCTCCGCTCTCAGACATGGGTTGGAAAACAAGATTCTCGAGCATGGTTTTGCATTGAAAGATATGGAAAGCTCCCTGACCCATTACCTTCAGGAGGGATGGAAAACCCTGCATCTGTAGTTTTACTTCAATTCCCCATCGTCCAGATACAATTCCAGTTCTTTTACCTGGTCTACCGGCGTGTCAGGTGCTGGCGATTGGCGGTAGACATAGCCACTTCCCTTAATTCTCACCGGAAAATGATAATAATCGGCAAGTATTTTCAAGGCTTCTCTGGCCGATAACCCTCCGAAATCATACAGGCGATCACGGCGAACCCTGGGGCGAACGGTGTGCATGGGTTTGAGTTTTTTTACCTTTTCCGCCCGGTAACCCTCCTGGATCAGAGGAAGTATACTTTTTACAAACTCCCCGAAAACCGGAGCTGCCAGGGAGCCTCCAGATGTTTCAATGGCAGGTTCGTCAAAAACAATGAGGCCTCCGTAACGCGGCTTTTCTGCAGGGAAAAAACCGAGAAATGAGGCAACAATCTGATCCCCATATCCCCTGGCAGTGGACTTTTGTGCTGTTCCGGTTTTTCCGGCAATCTGTATCTCTTTCAGGTTGGCCCTTTTCCCTGTACCATCCGTAACCACTTTTCTCATCATTTTAAGAACATGACGATTCACCTCTGGAGAAAAGGGGCTGGGCTGAGTGGGGGAGGAAAAACTTTGTAGAACTTCGCCCCTGGAGGAGGCAATGCTCTTCATGATATAGGGAGTTACCAGAGTACCGCCATTTGCAACGGAGGCGGCAGCCCGCAGTAGTTGCAATGGAGTTACGCTGAATCCCTGGCCTATGGGCATATAGTAGCCAGTGGAGGGAACCCACTCTTTCAATTCAGGAAAATATCCCCATGTCTCTCCGGATCCAGGTGGTAAGACTCCTGTTTTTTTGCCGAAACCCAGCCGGGACATATAGTGGTAAAGCCGATCTTTACGAATTCGCCGGGAGGCCCGGATGATACCGACGTTGCTGGAGTGGATCAGCACTTCTTCTAACGTAAGCATCCCATAAGAAACGGGCCTATCGCCGGCACGATCCCGGATCAAAACGTTGCCTGCAATGAACTCTCCGTTGCAGGCGAAACGCTCTGCGGGAGTAACTGCGTTCTCCATCAAGAGAGAGGCTGCCATAAAAATTTTAACCGTGGAACCTGGTTCATAGTTCAAGCGAATGGCCCAGTTACCCCGTTGCATGGGAGTGCTCTTGTAGTATTCATTGGGATTAAAGTTGGGATAATTGGCCAGCGCCAGGATTTCACCGGTCTGGATATCCATGAGGATGGCTGTGGCGCGTTTGCTGCCAGATGCGGTGAAGGACTTTTCCATGGCCTCTTCCAGTCTGTACTGAATGAGAGAATCCAGCGTGAGCCGGATTGTGGGACCCTTGCGAGATGTGGTTTTTTCAGGCAGTGCGAGAATGTCATCGTAGACGTACTCCAGGCCGGCAAGTGGTTCCATATCACGCCCAACAAAACCAATGAGGTTGCTGGCAAGAGATTCTCCTGGATAATAACGTCTGTATTCGGACTCCCTGTAGACTCCTGGCAGATGCAACTCCATGATTCTGTCCGCAGTGAAGTTGTCCACCTGTCGTTTCAGGTAGAAGTATTTTCGTTCCCGGTATTCGTAAAGCTGGTTCAATATCGCGTTGGAGGGGACGCCAAGAAGAGTGCCCAGGTGTTCCGCAATGAACTCGTAGTCTGTGATCTCCTGAGGGGCAATGGCAATGGTTGCGGCCTCTTCGGTAACTGCAAGCGCAAGGCTGCGGCGATCTTCTATGGAACCGCGAACGGTCTCTTCTCTTTCGCTATGTTCATGATCATTGCCTGTGAGACTCAGTTGAGCGATTCGAAACAGAACCACCGAAAACATTAGTGTGATCATTATGAGAACCACATAGAGTCGAATCTTTGCTCTTTCCATGGAATGTTGTTGCAACTCCCCTCACATAGATCAACGGCACAAAACCGAAGCTGCGCGAATCCCTGGATTGGCGGCGGTTGTCCCCCAGAACCAGGATAGTATTATCAGGAACACGACCGCTCTTTCCGATGCCACGATACGCGGCATATTGAAACCCGGCACCGAATTGCCTCGTCTCTTCTGGCAATATTAGAACAGGATTGCCCGGGTAGTCCGGCCTTTCTCCGGTCCAACCGTCGGCAGCCAGGTAACCTTCGTCCAGCACCTTTCCATTCCTTAAGAAGTGACCATTTTCGAAGCTGTAAGAGTCTCCCGGTAGTGCCAGGACGCGTTTGATAAAAAATGACTCCTCCACACTATTCAAACCTGGATACCGAAACGCAACCAGCTGGCCACAGGGAGGCAATGTAGCATGCTCGCCGGATAGCAGCCACCATGGTGGATGAGAAATGTCGGTGAAAGGGGGCAGTACAGGCAGCGGTATACCGGTTTCCCATTTGTTCAGCCAGACCCTGTCTCCAGGGTGAAGGCCAGGCAACATGCTACGACCTTCTACTTTTGCGCTATCCAGCAGCATGGTTCCTATATGGGCAATGGCAGAAGGGAAAATTAGCAAAATCAGAAAGCCCTGTCTGAAAAGTAGAGGTGCACCCGGGATTCTCCGGAAGAACCGGGGGCCAAAAAAGTATAAAAATACAAAAAGTATGCCAATGCCTACGGGTAGCAGGAAAGCCGGGTTGCCATACAGGCTGGTGAAAGCTGACTTCTGTCGTTGCAGTGCTTCCGGGTAACTATTCGGGAATGAGAGCCTTTCCAGAAACCATCCCGCCCAGAAAAGGGAGAGATAAAGAATCATTAAGGAAAAAAGTAACAGTTTCAGGGCTGAAAATAGTTTTACATAGTAGCCCTTCTTAAGAAATCTGGCGTGACCGGCAGCGGTCATCTGCACCTCTCTTTGAGGGCTTGAATGCGCCATTTTGCCAGCAAGGTCAAACCCGGATCACTCATGTCGGAAGAAAACGTCCTACAGCTTGAGCTGGATAAGCTCGATGTCAACGGTCTTAAACGGGTAGCCCAGGTCTGGAATCTTACAAAGATCGGGAAAGACAAAAAAGCAATCATCCAGAGCATCCTCGACGCCATGGGCGATGAGTTCCTTGTGAAAGGCGTTCTTGAAAAACTCAGCGCCACTCAGGTCACAATTTACTCTTCCATTCTGAAAAGCAAATCATCCATTCTCACTCTCGGTGAAATTTCTCGTAAAGTAGCCCTTCCCCCCTCTAACGCGGAAATGGAATTGGGCGTATTAAAACGTTATTACCTTCTATATCAACGAAAGAATCGGGAACGACTCACCAACTCCATGGATAAGTACTACTACTATCCGGAAAATGGTGATCTGGTTCGACTGGAAACCAACGAGAAGGGGCAGAAGTTTCGCCAGAGTCTTACCAAACTGCTTTTGCATCGGTCACCTGTACATGCGATCTGGGAAGGAGTCTTTGTTAGCAAAAAGGAAATATCCTCCGATGCGTTGAACGCAGACTTTTTTAATGAAATACTGGAATCCCTGAGCGAGCTGGAGCGAGATCTGATTCTGGAGTGTTTTCTTCAGGGTGGCGCGCTGGAAATCGGCAAAGCCAGGGACTTCATCACCGACCGTAAAGGGAAGTGGGAAGAGATGGTGCGAATTCTGCACGATAAGTGCCTTCTGGTCGATGATTATTACATAGACGAAAAGTTCATTCGCATGCTCATCCTTCCTCTTGAGCTCTTTCAACACCTCCAGGATCATCCTCTTCTGCCTTTGCAAAAAAAAGGAACCAGACGTCGCACCGAGAAGATCGCGGTGAATCATCTGGACTTTTTTTTGAATATAAACAAGATGATTGTCTACATAAGTCGCAAAGGTCTCAACCTGGCCAAATCGGGAAAGATCAAGCAGGTAGACTTGAAAGAGACTGAGAATCGACTGCTGCGACCAGATATTTCACTTTTTATCGAAAAAAGCCAGATCTACCAGATTGAGTTGCTATTGCCCGTTATGCGACTGCTTGACATCGTTCGCATAAAAAGGGATGATGTGGTTTTGCGAAACGATTACGAAGCCATATTAACCATGTCCCCCATGGATTTAATGGCAAAGGTAATTTCAGAAATGTCAGAAGCCCGCAATCGTCATGTGCGGTATGAAGATGTTTTCGAACCCATCTATGTTCCCTTTTTTCTCAAAGAAATATTTGATGAGTGCCTCCAGGCCATTTCCAGAAAAAACAGAGTCATGTTCACCGTCATTATGGCCAGCATGGTTCGGGAAAAGCTGCTTCTGGCAAAGAATTTTCATGTAAAGAATTTTCAGAATGATCTGGCAGATCTTCGACGTGAGATCACCTCGGCTCTTTTCTATCTCCAGCTTCTGGGGATGATCAAGGTGGAGTATCCAGAGCGCTGGGTGGAGTTGTCCGATCTGGGATGGCACTATCTGAAGAACCGACCGCTGGAACATCAGGATCAGAAAGGGGGAATCATCATCAACCCCGACCTGAGCTTCATTGCAATTCCCGAACAGCTTTCTCTTCATGGTCTTTATATTTTGAAATCCTTCGCTGAATTGAAATCGTTTGATAACGTGTATACATTCCAGATAACGCGTGAATCTTTTCAGGAGGGTCTTTTGCTAAAAAACCAGCCTGAAGTATTTCTGGACTACCTGCGGCTTACTTCCAGGAACGAACTTCCTCAGAACCTTCTGTTTTCTGTGGAAGATTGGTCCAGGTCTTTTCCTCTGGTTACCATTACCGATGAGTGCGTGGTTGTTCAAACACCTGAGCCGTCCCACATGGAGTTACTCTTAGGTCAGATTTCCGGTAAAAAAATCGTAATTGAGCAGATCAGCCCTACGACAATTATTATTGAACAAGATAAAATCTACGAGACCATCGCTTATGCAGAAAAATTGAACCTGATCATTCGTTTGATTCAATAACGCTTTTTGCCATAG
>JBNLFC010000295.1:0-5039 GCA_050305335.1 Leptospirales bacterium | reverse complement strand
GTTTAATATTATCGATAAGAAGATTCATGCTTTTAAAATGCATTTTGATGGACAGATTTTTTACTGGAAAGGAAAGCCAAAAAAATTCTACAGATGGCAATATCCCGAGATTGATTCTTTTGCATATTCCAATCCGGATACCATATTACTTGAAAGGTTCTTCAGTATTAAACCAGGATTTTTAAATCCAATATTTACTGTTCTTGTCCGAATCTGGAATTCGAGTCATTCCATGTTTCTAAAATCTACACTGATCAATCTTGTCTATTTTTCCAAATCTACATTCTTCAATATGCTTGATCCAAATCTTGACATGAAACTTTTTGATAGAGAAAAAAATGAATTAATCAATCTTTCAGTGAAATCTGCGGTATCATTTCATGGTTTTGTAATGTCCAGGTTTTTATCCGGTTTATTATCCAGAGAGTTGAAACCAGGGCTGTATACACCCGAGCAATTATTTTCACTGGATGAAATTCTTGATACTGGAGAACACAATACCTATTCTCTCAGTTTTACGCGGAAACGGCACGACAACTGACTGCCGATTCAAAAAGGACAATACAAAAAGATCCAACAAAACCCACTTTTCTACAACAGACCCGCAAGCCCATCTTTTTCGAAAAGGTACAATTACTATTGGCGGAGATAAGGGATACGATACCAGAGAATTCGTAAAAGACATTCGCGAGATGAAGGTAGTCCCTCATGTAGCACAGAAAAAGAATTCTGCGATAGATAAGCGAACTTCCCGACATGAGGGCTATAAAATCAGTCAAAGAAAAAGAAAACTTGTAGAGGGAATATTTGGCTGGAAAAAGACAACCGGTCTCCGGAGAAAATCCCGGTTTATAGAAACGCAAATTGACGTTAATCCAGGGAGAAATTATCAAAGTTAGCCAATCAGCAAATCTGCGTTACTGTAAAATAAGCGTAAAAATCTATATTTTGCAACTAAATCCCTGAAAATATTAAAAAATTATCATATATTTCAACTTTAGCCACTACAATAACGCTTTAAAGTGATTGACGTCCGCATCTTTTAGTTCAGTCTGAAGTAATGAACCTTATGGTAACCGGATCGAAAAATGCAGGAGCGGGCATAGTGTTACGTAAATTACTTAATTATATTCTATTATCGGGTGGCCTGATTTTTGCCCTGCCGGCTCCCCTTTTCGCAGATCTTATCACTTACCGCAACGGACAGCAACTGGAGTGTATACTTGCAGATCAGAACCGCCAGTCCATTTTCGTAAAGAAAGATGGCAAAACCATAACCATTCCCAAAAAAGATATCCGAAAAATCAAATTCGGCGTAGTAAAGTCGGAGGTAGAAAAGAGCAAGGCCAAGGAAAAGAAACTGAAGGAGATGCAGGCCAGAGTAACGAAAGCTAAGAAGGCAGGAATCAGCTCTGACCGCGTGGAGAACCTCATGTCTCTTTTAGAGGATGAAATTCTCAAAGAGAGCCTGGAGATGGCCGAAGAGCAGAAGCGCCGCAGCGAACTGGCCCTCTCCCTTACCGAAGAGCTGGAGGGGGACGAGGCTCGCGAAGAGGAACGTCGTCGTCAGGAGCGCATCAGTGCCGCAAGGGGGGATAAGATCTTCACTTCTGGCCCCCGCAATGCCCTGTGGCGCTCTGCACTTATTCCCGGGTGGGGGCAATACTACAATCTACGCAATACAAAAGCCGGGGCACTTTTCAGCTCATCGCTGCTCTCTGCCATCACGTATGGCGCGGCCCGCAGCGCCTGGTCATCGGCCCGCTCAAGGCTCCAATCCGCCAACGACCAGGCCCTCTTTCTTCCCCACACAGGCCCCGTGTTACCTCTGGCCTATATAAACTACCAGGATGCGCAAAAAGCCAATGGCGACATGTCCACGTACGGCAGTGTGGCCAATGGCGCTGCTATTCTCATGGGTGTGATCTACATCTACAATCTTATTGATGCCTACTTTCTATTCGGAGCCCTGCCCGAAGAGCTTGCGCAAGCGGCTCCCTCCTATAGCGCTCCCATCATCGCCCTGTACCAGACCACAAAACGGGACTCCATCCACACTCCCGTAAACTATCTGACCATCACCTGGAGGTTTTGATCATGAAAACAATTGCTCTATCCCTCTTTTCTCTTCTGGCCCTGCTTTTGACCACCTCTTGCGTAAATAGCAAAGGCGACTCCCTGTTTCAAAGCGACATCACCCTGCGCCTTTTGTCCGACTTCCTCGCTGCCCCGGCACCCCCCTACTTTGATGCCAGGCCCGCAGGCGAAAAAAAGGTCCAGCTTGTATGGGACGCCGCCGCAGACAACTTTCCCGCCTCCACCGTGCGTTACCAGATCTGCCAGTCTGACACATCCGGTGGCTGTGATAGCTTTTCACCCACCTACACTTCTGACGCAGGGGCTACAGTCTACACAACCCCCATCTTAACCCAGGACCAGACCTACTACTTTCGCATCCGCGCCTTTGATAGCGGGGATAATGTGGGGGCTGTGAGTGGGGAGGATTCGGCTGTGGCAAGAGCAACCGGATTACAGTCAACGGCCATTACAGTCGGCGCAGCAACCTTTTATACAAGCCTTGTACCGGCGAAAACCATCTATCGAGGCATTGATGACAATGGAGACATAGATGGATCAGCAGGCGCAGATGTACAAGCAACCGCTATAGTAGATCAGAGTTTTTTTATAGGTGAAACAGAAGTCACGGCTGCACTCTGGAGTGCTGTGAATACCTGGGCGGAGGATGGAACCCAGGACCATGATGGAGATGGTTTGACCAATAGCGCCGATGGCGATGACGATCTCTACTCGATTATTAATGGTGGCTCCGGCAGCGGCACCCAACCAATAAACTCAGTAAGCTGGAGGTCTGCTATGGTCTGGGCCAATGCCCTGACCGAATATTATAACCAGACCTATGGAACCTCGCTGGGGTGTGTCTATACCAGTGACACTGCGTATGCAACATGCATTCGTACGAGCACATTTAGTGGAGTGGATACAACAGTAGGCGCTCAAGACAATCCCTATGTCAATCCTCACAGCAAAGGATTTCGGCTGCCCACTGCCAATGAGTGGGAGCTGGCCGCCCGTTTTATCGAAGACACTAACCAGGATGGGGATATTCTGGATAGTGGAGAGTACTATCCAGGAAACTTTGCCAGTGGAGCCGATGCTATCTACAATGTCGCTGCCTCCGCCGATTATGATGGAGATACAGATACGGAAAGTAGCAGTGATGTAGCTGTCTACAGTGCAAGTCTCGCCAATGTGAAATCAAAATCAGCAAATATTCTTGGCCTCTCTGATATGAGCGGCAATGTATTTGAGTGGAGTTTCAGCTGGTACCCGGGCAAAGAGGATGCAGAACGCACGACACATGGAGGAAGTTACGTGACAGGCGACACTGCAGTGCGAATAGGCACACTTTTTTCAGCCGTTCCAACATCAAATTCGAGTGCATTAGGTTTTAGAATTGCGCGTTATCCAGATTAATATATGTTTTCAAAATCATCGTAACCAAGTTTGCATAGGGAAATATTTTGCCCAGAGAAGATTTTAAAATAAACTCTATAATGATTAGAGGGGGAGTGAAACATGTTTCGAATAGGTGATAGGCCAGAACAGATTGGCCTGGAAATATATCTATCAGGCGGGAGCTACTATAACATAGAAACTGACTTTAGCAACAAGATAACACTCATCTCCTTTATTGATATCAACAATGGTTGGTCCTGGATGCACAATATGGCCGCTCTACGTACGGCCTTTCCTATCACTGACTTGGATCTCATTGCTATAATCTATGATTACTCTGGTGCTACAGTGTCAAGCAGTTCAATAAATAGTAGAATTTTGCTTGATCCAGTAGATACGACCGGCCTTATCGTCCTCATCGATCCCGCCTGGTCTATCTTTTCTACAAGTGTAAATTATCAATCTGGTTTTAACAATGGTGTAGACCCCTCTTTCAACGGCAACACAGGCGATTATTTCTGGAGTTACCTGGTCTCCGAATCCTATTTCATCACAGACAAGTGGCACTTGAACACCACGGCCAACGGGGACCCCATCTCCTTCTCCCGCTTTACTCTGCCTGTGGGAAGCTTTGATAGCGCCGACTTTGGCAACACCCAGGACTATGTAGCTCAGAGAGTCACCAATTTGCTGGCACCCCCTACGATTCTTAGCGCCTCTATCCCCGATGGCTCCACCATTGATACTCTCACCTCTCTGGAGGTGGTCTTCTCCAAGCCTGTGGGCACGTTAATTCCTGCGCCCCCCACAGAGGTCTACCTGGATACAGATTCTGTGACTGCCACGGGCAACTACAACCTGGGCGGCGGTGGTGCTACGGCTCCAGCTACCCTGGCCTTTGCCGGTGTAGATCCGCTGCTCTACCAGAACGCCTCCCCTGGCACGGTAAAGTCCAATGTGGGCAAGATCGAGAATGTGGTCTTTATGAACTTTGTGGGGAATTTAACCAACAGCAATGGGGACAACGACGTAGACGTGCAGGCCCCGGGTATTACCGATACGGCCCTGAGTCCCCTCACCGACGATACGGTGAGCTTTGTGGCCGACGTGACAGGGCCCGTGCTCAATCCGGTGCACATCCAGTCCAATAATGCCTCCAGTATCCATGCAAAAATCGGCGACACCATCACCCTCTCTTTTACCACACTGGAAGATATCATTGCTCCAATGGTCACCATCGCAGGCCAGGCCGCTGTGGTCACAGGTGGTCCTACAGTATGGAGCGCCACATACGACATGCAGGCGTCCGATACAGAGGGGCCTGTGGCTTTTGTCATCAGCAACCTGGAGGATCTCATGGGAAATCCGTCCACCGACGTTACCGCTGTGACAGATGGTTCGTCGGTCCAGTTCTACAAGCCCTCGCCCACCATCACCACGGCTGTTCTTGAAGCGGATAACTCTAAACTCACACTCACTTTTAACCGACCCGTCTACTCCGATGTGGGTGCCATAAACCCGCTGGTGGCAGGGGACTTCTCCCTGAATTTTATCCAGGGAGC
>JBNLFC010000294.1:0-5083 GCA_050305335.1 Leptospirales bacterium | reverse complement strand
CCATGGCCGGGAAGTCCCTCGATGCGACAGCCCGACCTTCGCGGCCTTTAAAACTGTGGAAGTCTGCGCATAGGACGCCCTTTGCGGCGCTGAACTTGCAATAAACCCATGGCCAGAAACAACGTTAACCCCACCTTCACGGACAATTCGAACTGACTGGTGGAGACACACCCGACAGCCCCACACGATGTGGGGCGCCCGGGACTCTGGACATGGAGGGACAGCGACCCGGGTCGGGTGTGATCTCCAGCCAGTCAGGTGAGACGGGGACTCAACGTATTGCATTGGCCATGCGCCGCTAATTGCAAGACTTCAGCCGCGAAGGTGGCGGCCATATACGTCACCGCACCAGAAGCGGTAGAAAATCCTCAAAAAAATCCGGGTAGGTCTTGGATACGCAAGCTGGATCCTCTATTTCAAGATCGGTTCCAAAGACTGCCAGAGAAAAGGCCATGGCCATTCGGTGATCTTTGAAGGTTTCAATAGTTGAGGAATTCAACTTTTCAGGAGGAGTGATAAAAAGTGCATCCGAAAACTCTTTCACGCTGGCCCCCAGTTTTTCCAGCTGGCTTCTGAGGCCGGCAATGCGTTCCGACTCTTTCACTCTAAGATTTGCAATATTGCGAATACGAGTTTCACCGTCGGCAAAGAGTGCCATTACCGCAAGGGTCATGGCTGCGTCTGGCATGGCATTCATATCCACATCCAGAGCATGCAATTTTTTCAAATTAGAAGATCCCTGAGCACGAATTCCGCCAGGGACAGATTCAATATGCGCGCCCATGGATTTGAGTAACTCAACAAACTTCAGGTCACCCTGAATGGAGTTCTCATCCAGACCATATACAGTGACCGGGCCATTGCCGGGAAGGGATCCTGCCGCAAGAAAGTAAGTTGCGGCTGACGCATCTCCTTCAATTCGATACTCGCCCGGGCTTGTATAATTTCCTTGTTGAACAACAAAGCGACGGTATTCTTCTCTCGTCACCCGGGCGCCAAAGGATTCCATCATTTTTAAAGTAATATCGATGTAGGGCTTACTCACTGGATCGTCCAGCATCTCCACAGTCAAATCACCTCCGGTGGCCAGAGGTCCTGCCATAAGCAGAGCCGAAAGATACTGGCTGGAGACTTTGCCGGAAATGCGGGTCACACCTCCAGGAATACCTGCGGTTTTCATTCGAATGGGAGGACAGCCCGTGGGCGAAGCTTCAATCTGAATTCCCAGTTCACGCAAGGCCAACACCAGATCGCCGATGGGACGCCGCCGCATCTGTTCGTTTCCATCAATGATATACTCGCCCTGGCTGGCTGCCAGAATAGCTGTCATGGGACGTATGGCGGTCCCGGCATTTTCCAGATACACATTAGCCGACTTTACAGGGAAGGCACCGCCCACACCCTTCACCGCCACAGGCCCACTCTTTGTGCGCAGATGAACAGGTGCATCCTCACTCTTTTTCATACGGCGAATCTCGACGCCCAGCGATGGCAACGCCTGTAGAAGGATCTTCACATCGTCAGAGTCGGGAAGATTGTGAAGCAGAGTATCTCCGGCCGAGAGCGAGGCAAGGAAAAGAGAGCGATTGGCAATGGATTTGGAACCGGGTAAAACCACTTCTCCCCGAAAAGAGGTGGCCGCAGGGATTGAAATCTTATCCATCGAGTCTTTCATGGGTGGTGCTCCCTCATAAAGAATGGATTTTTGTCTCTCCCTCTTGCGTAAAGTGAATATTTGCTATCCCCCGGGAGTGTTCATCAGCAGAACTGGAGGTATGGAACATGGTAAGCTGGAAGAGGGCCTGGCCCTTCACCTGGATTTTAACAAGCTGGAAAAAATCGCCGGCACATCCCCTCATGTGGTCCCCACAGTTGTGCAGGATGTAGAGACCGGTGCAGTATTGATTGTGGGGTATGCCAATCGGCAGGCTCTGGAGGAGTCCCTGGAGCGTAAGGTGGCTGTCCTCTGGAGCACTTCGCGCAACGAGCTCTGGATCAAGGGCGCCACTTCCGGCGACTACTTGAAACTGGAGGAGATTCGTGTCAATTGCGAACAAAATAGCCTGCTCTACCTTGTACGCCTGGAGGGAAAGGGAAGCTGCCATACGAAGGATGCTTCCGGTAACAGCAGATTCGGTTGCTACTACAGAAAATTGAATAACATAAACGAGCTTTCCTTCGTAGATCCGGCCACTCACAATCGCGACCGTGGATGAACTCATGCAGGCCGAAATATGGCTATGTGCTCCGGCCCTTCGTGAACGCGAATTTCAAGAATTCGGCCCCGGGAACTCTCCACAGCCTCCTGCAGGTGGCGAAAGACCCACAGTGCAATGTGTTCCGCTGTGGGATTCCTGTGCTGGAAGGCTTCCAGTTCGTTCAAGCATTGGTGATCAAGAAGATCCATTAACGCTTTCAGTCGATCCCTGGCGTGAACAAAGTCCAGACTGATTCCTGAATCGTCGATGGCGCCATCATTTCGCGCCATGGAAACCTCCACAACATAAGAGTGACCGTGAAGGGGCTCATCGCTACCGTCCGGGAAATAGCCGTACAGATAGTGAGCCGCCTCAAAACGACCACGGATGGTAATAAAAAAATCGCCCGAAGTACGGTGCCAGGAGTCGCTCATTCTCTGATCACATTTTTTAAATATGCATTTGCTGGCAAGTGGGATCAAAGAATGAATGCAGGGTGCAAATTATCAGGCGCGGCCAGCAGGGGCTCAAAAAATCATCTCAGTTCCGCCAGAATGTCCATTGCATGACTCTCCACTTTCACGGATGGAAAAACGGCAACCACTTCTAGCTCCAGGTTCAAAGCATACGTTGTTCGCAAGATTCCCATAAAAGTTTTGCCGTAATTCTTTTTCTCCTGCCATACCCCCATATCTTTGATCAACTCAAGGGTCTCGTCGCTGATCAGGGGAAAGTTCAGATCGAATTTCTCACTGAAACTTTGATGGGACTCCACGGAATCTTTCGAGACTCCCACAACACTATAGCCAATATCCAGAAGAGCATAACGACCGTCACGGAAGGAGCAAGCTTCTTTTGTGCAACCAGGTGTATTGTCCTTCGGGTAAAAATAGAGAATCATTCCCTTCTCTCCCGAAAGCGATGAGAGGGATACTTTTCGACCATCGGTCAATAATACCTGTCGATCCCGAATGCGACTGCCAATTTCCAGTAGATGCAGAGATCCCTTTTTACTCTTGCTGGATGCGGAAGCCTTCTTAGGTGCCGGGCCAGCGCTTTTCTTCGTCTTTTTTTTGGAAGATACAACCCCTTTTTTTAACGACATCTGACAACTCCTCTTGGGATTTCTCGCATAAATCCCAATAACACCGTCGCAGTCCAGGGCGAAGTTTGCCCCTTCCCATGATTACTTTTCTCCCACACATCCATCGTCCGGGATATCATTGGATTCAGGCAGAATGGGTTTTCTACCACTGAACCCCGCTTCATAGGAATGTTCGAACAACAGATCGCTTTCATTGTACTGCCAGCAGTAGTATCCGTGCCCATTGTCAAAGTCAACAAGCCACAATCCTTTTGCTTCCGCCCCCAGTGAAACAACACCATTGGCCCACTTCTGAAGGATTTGCTGCAAATACCCTTCCATCTCTTCCTGTTCATTTTCGGGAATGATCTGCTCCTTTATGGTTCGAGAGAGCCGCGTATAGTCGCAATGGGCATAGCGGGTGATGTCCCGAATTTCAGGCAAAATCAGTCGTGCCTGCACAAGGGTCCAGATTCTACCCCGGGGAGACTTTTGGAATGGTTCTTCTATCATATGCAGTCGCGTTCACCTCGCCTTTTTCTATATATAAGGAATTGGATCTACGGGTTAAATGGTAATTGTTTCTCCTTTAAATAAGTTTCATGGAACCGATTCGTCCATTCCCTCTCTATAATGATATATGTTGCTGCGCACACGGCCATAAAAACATGGGGACTCCGATAGGAGACCTCCTGAGATGGGCCATGGCACTTGAAATTCATCGGTATGATCCTGTGAGCATTAAAAAAATCGTGCAGAATTTCATACTCGATGGAGAAGCTACACAATTGGACGAAAATTAATACACAGGAAAAAATATGAGCGATACCAGAATCAATAAAGTCATCATCATCGGAGGCGGTCCCGCGGCATTGACAGCCGCCATATACACAGGACGTGCCAATCTCTCGCCCGTACTTTATGAAGGTTTCATGGCAGGCGGTGTGGCCGCAGGAGGGCAGCTGACCACCACTACAGAGGTGGAAAACTTTCCAGGATTTCCCGATGGCATTGGCGGGCCTGAACTGGTAAGCCAGATGCGTAAACAGGCTGAAAAGTCAGGTGCCACCATTGTCACCGAAACCATAGCGAAAGTAGACTTTTCCGTCAGGCCCTTCCAGCTCTGGCGTGAAGGAATGGAGAACGACCCTCCTGAGCTGGCCCACACCGTAATCATTGCCACAGGCGCCACCGCAAAAAGAATGCATCTACCTGGCGAAAATAGCTACTGGCAGAGAGGAATCTCCGCTTGCGCAGTGTGCGACGGAGCGCTGCCCATTTTCCGAAACGCCCCGCTGGCTGTCGTGGGCGGAGGAGATTCAGCCTGCGAGGAGGCCACCTATCTTACGAAATTTGCATCAAAAGTGTACATGATCCATCGACGCAACGAATTGAGAGCATCTCGCATTATGCAGGAGAGAGTAATCAATAATCCCAAAATCGAGGTAGTCTGGGATTCGGTGCCGGTAGAAGTGAAGGGCGATGGAAAGCAGTTACGCACCCTGGTCATCAACAAATTGAAAGAAAACAGGACCGAAGAGCTGGCCGTAAACGGACTCTTCTATGCCATAGGCCATAAACCCAATACCGACGTTTTTTTGCCCTTCCTGCAGGTGGACGAAACCGGATACGCAATAACGCAAGTCGGATCTACCGCCACCAACATTGAGGGAGTATTTGCAGCCGGTGATGTGCAGCGTTGTTTCCTGTACGCTGATCATCATCTGCTGCGTTTGTTTGACCTCGACCTCTATCTTGGTCAAAAAGCCTGCCTCTGGCCCAACCTCCGGCGGCAGTTCCA
>JBNLFC010000293.1:0-5110 GCA_050305335.1 Leptospirales bacterium | reverse complement strand
TGCTCAAGGTTGGAATTGATAAACAGAATTTCCCGAAATTTGCTTTTCAAGGCTTCGGACATTCTCTGGAAATTCGATATTAAGTGACTGATGTCACGGATATTCGTCTCTGGCCAGTCTATGTTTTCTCCTGAAAAGACTTTTTCGGGTAGGTCTGATGTGATCTGGACAAGTTGCTGCGTTGCATCCGTGTACCACTGTGTAATTATGCGAGATACGACGAAAGTGAGAATGATAACCGGAAAAATCAGAAAGAGGTGCTTGTTGTAAGAAACAAATGCATCGATCGGGAGCAACCGCACCAGGCGATCTGGATTGAAAGTATAGAGAAATGAGTAGTCGTTAGCGATCAGGCCCAGATAGTTCGACCCACCCGATGAATTCAATAATAAAAATATATTACTCGTGTTCAAGGAAATTATTGTAGTAAAAAAAATTAAAGTCATCATCGCATGCAAGATTACCGACCCCGGAACGAGTCCCTCGTGTAGCGATGAGTCCCTGTCATTTTTTCTGCGAATGGTCAATGAGATAAACAGGCTGGCGACAATAGTATTTAATAGACCGTTAAAAACAACGACTGAGGTAAAAAGCATTGCTGCAGGAAGGTGAAAGCTGTCAAAATAGTAATATCCAGAAAAAGAGAGGGGAACTCCTATGATCAGCCAGAAAATCACATCTTGCGGGAATCTATGTAGTTTTTTATTATACCGGAGAAAGGATAGAAAAATTGATTCAAGCAAGAAAACAGGTGCCGCCACCGGATCTCCCGCCACGATCAATGAAGCATATATCGGAGCGGTAAGAAGCAAGGCGCCGAGGGGAGTGCTCCGCAACGCGATGAAATGGGCTACCATACCGGCTGCGCTCAACGATATTCCCGGAAATAGCGGAATACGAAAAAAGCCTGCCAGAAACCCCATTAAAATCAATAATGGAGGTACAAATAGCCTTTGATTTTTCTTGATGACCTGATCCACGTTTGCTAATCTATGATCATCAGGAAAACGCCGATCAGGTCTGGGTTCAATGAAATTATTGCCCTGCTACTGAAATATTTTACTACCACCTGATCCCGGAGGCGAGGAAGGGGTGATATGTCAAAGTCACCGAACGTAATGTTTCAGGTTCGGTGTGGCTTCATAAAACGCCTCAAAATTGCGAGTTCTTTTGGATAGATGATGTATGTACCCGGAGAATGGAAATTTCCACCATGGGAAGAAGCTGCCTGCGAAAATTTTGCAGCTTTTTCCACGTATTGATGATCGCCGCGATCGGCTGGAAGGGCTTCTGGACTCATTGAAACCTGATTCGAGCTTTCGAGGCGAGAATCAGTTTCAATCTCTGGCGGAAAAGCTCTTCCCTGAATACAACTTCCATGAAGGAGCGGGCTCGCACAATATCGCGCTTTTCGCAACCCGGTTTGTGGGAGAACTATTGCACCGATATGGAGACGTGCCACCGGCTCTGTTGAACGTGATAGATTTTTTGCCCGAAAAGGGCAGGAAAGTGCTCTTGCAATATCTGATTTTTTCATCCGAGTATCCTGAAGTTCGCTCTGCTTCCATTGCAATGATTGCACAAATCCAGAACCCTCTTGCGCGCTGGAAACTTTACTACTCCGCTGCCAGGTTTACCAGAAAGTTGGTTTCTATCGAAAACGGAACCGGGATACATTCGTATTTATATTTGATTAAAGAATTTCCCCGGCAATGGCAGAGAAGTTTATTTGAGTATATTTTCCACTCTTCGTTTCATCACTATCAAACACAACTGAAAGCCATTCATTTGCTTAAAGGGATTGGCGATGAAGCGTTAATCATGGAAACCATGGAACGAATTGTAAAAATGAAGGAGGTAAATGAGCTTCTGATATTCGAGTCGTTAGATTTGTTAAATGATCTGGGGCCTGACTCAAGACTTAAAATACAAAACATCCTGCTCCGAAATGCGCCGTATGATTCGGTCTTACTTCGAGTGATTGATAGTTTTCATTTGGTCTCAGGCATGAAAAATACCGATTCATTCTTCAAATATGCCTCTAAAAGTCTGAAAATGCTTTTCTCCGTTGAAAATGAAGAAACGAGAAATTATGCAGTATCATTGATTTCCCGTTTTCCGGAAAAATATCGCTACAATCTTATTCTCAAAGTTTTTTCTTCTCACTATGTGAAAAGTTGCCTTACTGCAATTCAGGGCGTTATTACTCTGAATGATGGATTTAAATTTTCCATTCTGAGATCTGCTATACTGAGAAACTTGCCTCTTGAATCCGAAAAGAATCTGCTGGTCCAGGCGGTTCGTATGATATCTTTTTTGCCTCTGGAAAGTCGTTCTTTCCTGTATCAGCTTGCGGGTGACAGAATTGCCTATCTGTTTGAAGTTGTAATTAAAAACGGTTACTATTCCGGAAATCTTTACGTTATGCCAGCCCTGGAACTGATTCCCGCAGGAGAAAACCGTATTTCTCTGGAAAGACTCGGCTGCAGAGCGGTTGAGTCCGTTCTGTTAGAGAAGCGAAAGGGGCACCAGTCCGTTGCGGTGCATATGATTCCTTTTTTGCCCGTGGGTATGCAGACCGATTTGATTAAGAAAGCCCTTCGAACGGAATACAATGAATTGGTAAACGTTCTTTTGCGTATAGTTCAAAATATGCCTGAAAAAACTCTAGCTGAACTTGAGCCTTTTTATATAGAGCGACTTGTATCCGGTTATATGAAAGATGAGTTGCGGGGATATTCTCTGGAAACCATTCTTAATCAACTTATCAAAAACGATACCACATTACCATTTCGACTTTACCAGAATCTATACGAGATGCGACTATTTACGGTTCCCGAGCTTTACCGATTTCTTGGAGATGCCGCCCTTCGTGCATTGTCGGTTCCTGCAAAGGTGCTCAATGTCTTGAATCAAAATGTCAAATCAGACAATGAAAAAATCTCCTTCATTCGCGAGGTGCTCTTTCCTTTCGCACAATTATGGCAAGATCTTGCTTCCCTTGACCGAAGAAGCTTTCTGCGTCTGGCATTGATCAGGATAAGAAATCGTGAAAAGGGTTTTGCGTCGGATATGGGAATGGTTTTGAAGGATCACTTCGAAAAGAACCTTTCCCTTTCTAATGATGCGGCTGATTTGCGTTCTTTTTTTCGTGAGACAGAGATCAAAGTCTACGATAATATTGTTTTTGAAATATACCGTTCGCTAACTGTGGAGGAGAAAGTCTCATTTGTTTCAATCCTGGACCGTTTGAACGAAAGCATATTGAGTGGAACTGGTTATGGTGATCTGAAACAAGAAATTGAGCGATCGGGAATTGTCAACAGCGTAAATGACGAGTTCATTTTTGGAATTCTAATGCAATTGATTCCCATCGATTCTGTTCATTTGAATCGTGGCGATGCAAAGCGAATTTTTCAAAACGCACTTTCTCTGGAGGATGAGATACTGCTGGATCTTCGCAGAAATGCTCCGTCACTCATTGCGCCGGGAGAATCTTCAGGAATGCGAATTGTTCGCCCGTCCACAGAAAGCATTCGCACTCAGTCGCGTCCTTTTGAGTTTACTATGATTTTAAAGTTTCTTCAAGAGGCTATGAAGCCGGAGTTCGGAGTTGAGCCCGGAGAAATGAAGTTAATCTTTTTGAGCCAATCGATGGAAGATGTCAATAGCTTTCTTAGCTCTTATCTTTTTTTCCAGCTGAGTGATCAATTAAAGGAAGTAAATTATAAATTTCAAAGTTCAAGAACGAGGTATGAAGCATTGTTGATGCTTGATGATATTCTATCTGAAACAATATATGATGTGCTCAGGTCAGGTGTAAATAGAATGAGACAGCGATACGATCGTGACTCGATCAATGCTGGGATTCGAAATCTTCAAAAAAATACTGGAGTTGATATTACTGGAGTTCGTTTTATAGGTCGAATTAAGCCTGGAGCACTCTACAATTTGCTACTGAAGTCCTATTTGAACAAAGGAAGGTCCCTTGCTGATTTTTTTGTTGAAAATGTAATGGAACTGGATGCGGTAAATCCCGGGCATCTATCCTGGAGAAAATTCATACAATATTTAAGTGAAGGATCCAATCATGGCTATTGCAATCCAGATCTGGCAATGAATATAGAGAATTATGTCAACCGCATTGAACGGTCGGACAACGAACGAAGAATTGTCCTTTCGCAGGAAGACCGTAGTACGGATCCCCTTTTCAAGTTTTTTAAAAACTCCATCTCTGCTTTCTGGTCAGGCTTGTCCGAAGAATTGGGAAAGGCAATACTTTCGTACGATACCATCGAAACCATCAACAGTCCGGATGTAGTCTACCAAATTGGAAAATCCGCATGGCTATCAATTTTTGGAGGACTGGCGGATATATGCATTGCGCGCGACGAAAAACTTTTTGCCAGAGACAATTTTACTCTTTTAAGTTTCATTCAAGACATGCGTTATGTAGGTTTTTCTTTGATTCACTTTGTCGAAGATGAAACTCTTGGAAAATGTATGGTTCTGGCTGGATGCGAGCCCTCCCATTCATACGTCGCAAGACATGATCCCGGAGATATCTATCTGGAGACCGTTAGCGTATTGAAAGAGTTTGCGCGAATTGGCGGTATCAATTATGTTCTACAAATTGCGGAGGAAAATGCGCTCAGCAACCGTGATAGAATCAAGCGATATATCAAACGAAATATTTATAAAGAAAGACCCGATGGCTTTTTAAAAAAGCCTCTCTACCTGGGCTCGTACGGAATTTCAACCTTCAAATCTGCAGCCTATTTTATACTTTAGTAGCCCATCTCAAAATAGGAGACTGGCTCTCTATGTCAAAGCGCTCGACACCTTGATTTATAGGTTGGTTTCTTCGCTGGCATCTGAGCTTACTGTCTGGTTTCGGCCACGATGTTTTGCCTCGTATAGAGCCCAGTCTGCCCTGCGCAAAAAATTTTCCAGTTTTTCCCCCGGTTTTCTGGATGAAACACCAATGCTTACGGTAATTCTATCGCTTTTTCCTTTTGCAGGAGAGATCGGAAGCATTTCCAGCAATCGTCGGATGCGCTCAGCAAACGCATAGGTTGCATTTTGATCTTCACCTATCAAAAAAACCAGA
>JBNLFC010000292.1:0-5139 GCA_050305335.1 Leptospirales bacterium | reverse complement strand
CCCACTGTCAAAAAGTTGGAACCACAACCGATGGAATCACCATCTCCCCACCCGGCTCCCCCCGTAGTTTTGCCAGAAGAGCCAGAAATCGACCTTCTACAGCCGAAGGGATATCGATGGGGTCCTCTCCTTAAATCATCAATTTTACCTGGTTGGGGTCAATATAGCGAGGGGAGAAAGTGGTCCGGGTTTCTCTTCGCCGCGAGTAGTATGATAGCTCTGCAAAAATACTGGACACTCCGTCAAAAGCACGCAGCAGCAGAGAGTGATTATAACGACCCAATTCCCGTGGGTCTGGTGTCCGCACAGGCCTGGACAGGTTCAATCAGTATAATGGAGGCGGCGGCCATAAATCTCACATATCTTTCACAAAAAGAGAGTCTGGTGAACCGTCTTCAGAAACAGGGAAATACAATGGTTGGTGTTTTAACTATTATTTGGGGATGGAGCATATTTGACATTGTTTCCGGATCTTTTACATTGACACATAAAAATAGTACAGTATCCTTTGCATTATCTCTGATTTTTCAGCTCCAAAATGACTCGATGACTGTGGGGATAAGAACATACTTATGACTCTCCAATTCTTTCAAAAGATGGGTTTACTTATTATTGTTGTTATGATCAGCAGTAGCTGCCTGGTTTCCGATCTGCACAATGGCTTTGATCTAAAATCCCCTGGAGGATTTGTGTTGTATCTTACTGGGCCTGACTCGGGGGGATCTACTTTAGAATGCGTCTTTGATGCCGCTTCATTTGATTCGTGTAACTTAGGCCCTTAGAAGAATGATTTTTCTTATCTATATCACATTTTTAACGCAAAATAATTTTTTTTTGCGAAAAACTCGGTTCCTGGGCGTATACTGTATGGGGTCAGTTAAGACTTACAGAAGTGGTAGAGGCATGTTTTGACAGATTCCGAAATCATGGAAGAAAGCGACCTGGATGCCTTGTTAGACGAGCACGGGGATCATATTTATACCTATCTACGTATTCTATGCAAGGGAGAGGATGAAGCGTCCGAGACTTTGCAGAATGCCTATATAAAATTTATCGAACAGGTTCGTCGCGGTAAAGTTCGGCGCGATTCTGCTCCGCAGTATTTAATCACAATTGCTAAAAATGATTTTCTTGGGCGACTACGCAAAGAGAAGCGAGAGGTGGCACTCCTGGATGATACAGCTGATATGGCAGCACAGGAGCAACGGGCCAATGAGGAGTTGGCCAGGGATCTTCGTCTGATTCTTCTGGAAACCGTCCATGATCCCGATCTGCCTGAGGATCTGGCACTGGTCATACAACTTCGTTTTATCGATGAGGTAGATCTGGACACGATTTGTAGACGGACCGGTCGATCCCAGGCTACCGTTTACCGTTTGATGGAAAAGGCCCTCTCCATCCTTGCTGATGCTTGCCGCAAAGCGGGACTGGTTCTGGAGGACACAGGCTTATGATAGACAAGCAATATGAAAAGTTAGCCCGACGTCTTCTGGAAGACCCACCCACTGCGTGGCCTGAGGATATCGAGAAGTTTCGAGTTCCAGTACAACCCATGCCTGCTTCGCTTCGCTCACGTTTGAAAGAGCTTCCTCATGAGTCCGAAGTATCCAGATTGTCCGAAAACGATCACAGGAGAGAGAAGAATCTCCAACCCTTCCGTGGAATTCGCCTTCAACTGGCAGTTGCGGCAAGTTTCCTTGTGGTATTTGGGACCGGTCTCTATTTTTCCATTGGCCCCCTGCGGCAGTACTACCAGAATGGAATGAAAGGAAGTCAAGCATCCATCGTCTTTGTTCAGGGATATGTGATCCATGAGAATTCCCCGATGGCTGTGGGAGATTCACTTCGGGAGGGCGAATCGATGGATGTTGGCGAAGGGTCCCTTGCCGTTCTTGTTTCAAAAGGAAAAGAGACAGAAGCTCGTCTGCGCATCCATCCTCAATCGCAGATTCGTATCGATGCACTGAAGCCAGAACTATTCCAGATAAGACAGAGTCGGGGAACCCTGCTGGCCAATCTGTCACACAAAGATTCAAATACGATATCGCGAGCTCTG
This sequence comes from Leptospirales bacterium, assembly GCA_050305335.1. Taxonomy (GTDB): domain Bacteria; phylum Spirochaetota; class Leptospiria; order Leptospirales; family Leptonemataceae; genus JBNLFC01. The sequence continues at coordinate 3,083 of JBNLFC010000292.1, read as the reverse complement.
TCCATCGTAAGCTCCACAAGTGAATCTTCCGTGGTTGGAACCCTATTCTCCACGGAAGTGAACAAATGGGGCGATACGACTCTTACAACATACGAAGGTACTGTGGTTTTCCGACGGCGCTGGGATGCCCTCGAAGACCTCCCCGAAAAACTCATCATGCAAAATGAGGTCCTATCGGAAGTTCGAAATATCTTTCAAACCGCATCAGCCCGGGTCAGTCCCGGTAAGAAATCCAGGATAGTGATGGGGGACTTCCGTTCAAAACTAAAAAGGATTACCCCCCTGATGCAGGCACTTTCTGATCCCACCATGGCTCGCCTTCGAAGGGATCAGGATCCCTCCCCGTCCGAGATCGATGCAGCCCTGAATTCACTGGATAAGACCTTTGCCACCCCAAAAGAACGCAGAGCCATGATAGAGCTTGTTCAAAGCATTTTTGGTAACCCTCCTGAGGTGGAGAGCGTTTCGGTAAATGAACTGCAGACCCGTCGAAGCCAGTTGGAAGATAAGACTGAAAAGGAGCGGGAAGCCGTTTATCAGGAACTCCTGAATGCAAATCACTCAATGGAGAAAATGGACAGGGAGACCTTTCGTCGTGAGATGACCCGGGTGCTCGGCAAATCACCCCAGGAAATCATTTTGAAAAACGGAGAAAGAATCTACGGAACAATCTATGGTGTTGATGGCCGCTACCGAATTTATACAGCCACCGGGACCCGAGTAATGGATCCGGAAGAGATCGAGGAAATTTTGTTCGAGTAAGTAAGCAAGTAAGCAAAAAATAATCATATCCTGGTTTTTTTTGAGAATTTTTTCCCCTCAGTTACTACTTCTCTTCAAGCAGGCGGCTTAACGCCTGTCCTGCTTGAATCTCAGGAGAGGAGGATATGGAATGAAACCAGACATTAAATTGTATCTGGTCTTACTTATCTTTGGAATCGTCGGTTGCCAAAAATCATCCGATAACAAAGATAAATTAAGCCAGCTACTGTTATTGGGTGCCACTTCCAGATCAACACTGATACCGCAAACAGAGGGAGGGACTGTCACATCGACTGACCAGGCTGTCACGATGAGTCTGACTGTCCCCCAGGGAGCGCTGGAAGAGGATACAACAATCACCTACACGCCGATTGATGTTCCGGAAGGGAAAGATTCTGTGGTCCCATTACAGGCGGCGTTCAGTTTTGGACCGGAAAATCTCCAGTTCAATAAACCGGCAACCATGAAGTTGTGTTATGATGTCATGGATCTGCAGGAGCGTGGATTGACAGAGAAAACGATACAGGTTCAGTATTACAATCCGGAAACGGGGGAATTCGTAAGTATGGGAGGGGATGTTGACTTCTCCAACCACTGTGTCAGTGCGGAGATCTATCACTTCTCCACCTACGTTCTTACAGCTCAGATCCTCAGCCTATCCAATAACCCGCCTACTATAGGAGGGGCCAGCTTTTTCCCGGGAAGACCTCTGGCCGGACTTCCATTGACAGTGCGCAGTGTGGTCAACGACTGGGACGGAGGATCCGCCATTGCATCGGTACGCTTTTTCTATCGAAATACAGGTAGTGGAAGTGTATTCAAAAGTGTGGCTATGAAACCCGATGCTAACGACGGCACAGGACAATACTACAAAGTTCGACTTCCTGGAAGTGAGGTAACTGCCGCTGGACTGGAATACTATGTAGAGGCATATGATTCGCTCAACAGTCATGATTCCCAGCCGACAGGTGCTCCTGGAAGTTATAATACCATCGCAGCGGATCTTCCTGCAGCTACCAATCCCATACGATTCCAGACCACGGTAACGCAAATGAGTGCCGGTTTTTCCAGGGATTTAACAGTACAGGTGAAGGGACAGTCGGCTGCCACCTATTATCCTGTTCCGGCTGATACACTGACTTTCGGCGGCAACCAGGGAGATGTAAGTCGACCCACCTGGTTGAGCGCAAGATATACTGCCAGAATAGCAGGGACCTCCAACCTTCAGGCTACCTATGGTAGTTTGAATCACTCCAGCCCTGTGACCATCTATCCAGGATTGCTGGAACGTCTGGTTGTCCTTTACAACGACACTCAATTGCCCACACCTTTTGTGGTGAATTCTGGTAGTACCACGCAACTGGACGTAGCAGGATATGATGCGTACCAGAACTTCATGTTCGTGCAACCGAATTTCACAGCCTCCGGGGGAATTGGAACATTTGGAGACTCGGTCAATTACGGAAAATTCACAGCCGCAATGGTGAGCACCGATCAGGATGGTACCATCACGGCAACACTGGGTGGCTTCAGTGTAACTTACTATCTGCGCGTGTTGCAAAGCCCGTTGTCCACCTGTCAGTTTGAAACAGGTCTATTCGATCGATTCTGCATCTACAACTGAATCGAATTTTAAAAATGACATAGTGATACAAAAGGAGAATTACAATGAATACAATGAATACTTTAAAAGCAAAGATGGCTGCGAAAATGAAGGGTGGCTTTTTCACTGGAGCGGGTCTGGGACTCGGTTTTCTCACGACCGGTCTTTTCGCCGCCGCTTTCTCCATGAACATCTTCTCCCCCGGCGATGTGATCAGCGCCGCAAAGATCAATCAGAACTTCGCCATCGCGGCTCCCGAAGGAGCCATCATGGCCTTCTACCTTCCCGAATGCCCCCAGGGCTGGACACCGGCAGATGGAACTCTTGGAACTCCTGATCTTCGAGGACAATTCATTCGAGGTCGTGATGATGCGGGAACCGGAGCAGCTGGAGTCGATCCGGATGGTGCTCGTGCTATTGGAAATGCGCAACTGGATGCATTTCAGGGACATGAACATGAAATCCAGGGTCGTACTGCCAGTGGTAACACAGGAATGTTGCCATCTGGTACCGGAGTAGGACTTCAATGGCTTGGCGTTGATACAAAATATCTCGGTTTAATGACCGATGGTATAAATGGCACTCCTCGCGCTGCAACCGAGACTCGTCCAACAAACGTGGCCCTGACCTACTGTATGCGCAAGAACTGATACGCATATTTATTTCCCGGGGGAATCATCCCTTCCCCCGGGAAATTCTGACTGGCAGAATCCCTCCA
>JBNLFC010000291.1:0-5149 GCA_050305335.1 Leptospirales bacterium | reverse complement strand
AATGAAGCTCCCTGTTGTCACCGTCAAAGCAGTCATCCACAACCCTGGCCATACTCTTTTCAACAATCCCGGCAGATAACCCCCGCCAGCCTGCATGAATGATACCGGCGACTCTTCGACTATGGATTGGGGTGGGTTCTTTTTCATAGCGATAGGCGTAAAAAAAAATGGGCAGGCAGTCCGCGGTTCGTATACACAGAAGCCGCCCCGGGGAACGAGTGAATATGGCATCTGCAGTGGCAAAATAGGGCGACCCGCTATCTCCCGTTGCCTCGACTACATCGGTACCATGCACCTGTTCCAGAAAATAAACGGAAGACTCCTCAATTCCCAAAAGACTCGACAGATATTTTTTTTCAAGACCTCTTCTCTCATCATCGTTGTCCGGCATAGTCAGGTGTTTCAGTTGTGCTCGCCCCAGGACCATAGCCACATGATGCGAGTCCTCATAGTAAAGAGATGGTTTTTCGAGAATTTCTTTCATAGTTGCCGTGTCCTGCCGGTCACTCTTTTGTGGCTCTTAAAAAGCACTCAATCTAGCCTATCTATCCAATCGCCAAGGCAATCCATTCCTGCTTCATGGGCCATTACAAGTCGCTTCCAACCTTCCTCATTGATGGAGGATCGGGAAAGATAGTAACACCGTGTGGGCAATGTTTCCCGGGGGACCCCGGGTATTGGATTCATGGCCAGGTCGGTCATCCAATGCGTTAGATGATTCATAACATCAAGGTGGCTGTCTTTGCCACGTTTTATCCGGGGTAGCGACAGGAAGAAAACCAGAGTGCGGAGTGATGGAAAGTATTTATGGGTCAATAGCTTCCCTGCCATACGGCGTTGTCCAGTAGCCAGAAGAGGCAATAAAATAATATGCCTTACATATATTTCCAGATATGGATGCAGCTGTTCCCTGAACGCCGTGAGTATGTGCGCCATACGATTCGCATTGAGAGACAGGAGATGAGACAGGTACGGGATGGACACCTCATGAAGTTCCATGGGAAGAAATCGCTGATCACCCCGATAAATTTTTCTGGTAACAAAATCAGGCGCCTTATGCTGAATAACTTCCTTCAACATGGCGTGCAGAGGCAGATGAGCGTAAAACTGCTCAAGGGCTGGAGTAAGTGTGGATGTCTCTTTTTCCATGGAGTCTAAAGATGAATCCTACCCTTTTGAAATTCGCTCAGCAAGCAAAAAAAAGATGCCGCCAACGCAAGTGAAAAATAAAGATGGATCCGTGGCGTATAAAAAGGGCAAAAATCGGCTGGTTAAGATCTGTGGCAATCTCTATCCGGAGGATTCCATGGCTGTTGCAGCGTTTGAACCAGATTTCATGGGCTGGATCTTCTCTCCCATGAGCCAGCGTCGCATCTCCATTCCACTTTCCTGCGAGCTCATTGCCGCCATCAAAGCGAAGCATCCCGCAATACGCCATGTCGCCCTTTTCGCCCGTAACTCCCCGGACGAAGTGGTAGACATTATACAGAAGGTGGCGGGAATCAATTTTCTGCAGGTGATCGAAGGGCCCGATTATATTCATGATCTGAGGCAACGGTTGTCACTGAACCCGCTCTTACCGGAATTTACTTCTTCCATAGTGCCCGTCTTGCGAGTAGCTGATTTTCTCGGTGAAAGCGATTTTGCACCTTACACGAACATTCCGTTCTATATTCTTGACGCCTATGTAAAAGGCAAGGCAGGCGGTACGGGTCAGCGTATTCAGCTGGATTATATTAAAGACGTGCGACATCCCTACCTTCTGGCTGGAGGGTTAACTCATGACAACGTGGCAGATGCTCTCTCAAGTTGCTCGGCGCTGGGTGCGGATGTGAGTTCAGGAGTGGAGGATGGAATTCCAGGCAGGAAAAATCTAAAAAAAGTGGAACTCTTCATTTCTGCGGTCAGGTCGGAAGAATCGCAAAAGGATTTGTGCTGAGAAATCATGGGAATTGGGAAAAAGAAGACAGACGAAAAAAACTCAAAAGAGAGTCGCGACGGTGACCCGCTGGCCACTCCGGTGATGCGGCAATATCTGGAGATTAAAGAAAAGTTTAAGAACGCTATCCTTCTTTTTCGCATGGGTGACTTCTATGAGCTCTTTCTGGAAGACGCGCAAATCGCGGCACCCATTATGGAGGTGACGTTGACCGCACGCCAGGGGGGCGTACCTATGGCAGGCGTTCCTTACCACTCGGCAGACTCCTATATTGCCAGACTCATGGCAGCAGGAAAGCGAGTAGCCATTGCAGAGCAGGAGGCGGATCCCGCCAATCCCAAACTCATGCGCAGGGTGGTCAAACGAGTCATAACGCCCGGCACTATTGTGGAAGAATCCATATTAAAAAGTGGCCAGCACAACTATCTCATGGCCCTTCACTGGAATGAACCTGTGATGGGAGTTGCCCTGGCCGATGTGTCTACGGGCGACTTTCACTCCTTTGAATTCAGCCGGGATGAAGAACTTTCTCTGGAGGAGTGGCAACTTTATCTGCTACGAACGCTGCTGTCCCGATATGCCCCTGGTGAGATACTGCTCTCATCGGCAATGGGCGAAAAAATGCGAGAACTGTTTCCGGATCAAGCGTACCTCTTCGTAGATCTTCCCCCTTATCGCTCCAGCCCCTCGGAGGGGGCACGCTCCATTCAAAGACTTTTTCAGGTGAGCTTGAAAGGACTGGGTTATGAATCTGATGCGTCGCCTGCGCTCGGTGCAGTGGCGTTGATCCTCCACTATGTTTCCGAATCCTTTCCAGAATCGGGGTGCAACCTGGAGGTACCTGCTCTTCTCAAGCCCCGAAGCGACACCATGCTGCTGGAAGAGCAGACCATTCGTAACCTGGATCTCATCGCCAATTTCAGCGAAGGAGGGAGTGACCGTACCCTCTTTCGCATTCTGGATAGCTGCCGTACAACGCCCGGGAAGCGATTCTTGAAGGATGCCATTCTTTCCCCGCTACTGAACACAACGGCCATCCAGGCAAGACTCAACTCGGTGGAGCTTTTGATCCAGAATCGGTCTCTTCTGGAAGAACTCACATCCCACCTGTCGCAAATCTCCGACCTGGAGAGGATTCTTAGCCGAATGACCACCGGAAGAGCCTCTCCGCGAGACCTCCTGGCTATTTCGACCACCATACGTTCCTCTATCACCATGCAAAAGCTTCTCTCTGCCAGAACCATGTCCGGAAAGTCGGAGGAAACGGACCAGGGAAACAATGCTTCGCAAAACGCTCTATCCATGAGTGATCGAAAACAACTCCAGCAAATGATGCAGGAGCTGGATGCAAATGTGGTAGAAGATCCGCCTGCTCAACTGGGAGCATTTCCCTTTGTTCGTCAGGGAGTGGATGCCAGTCTGGACCGCGCCCACAATGCCCGGGATGAAGGTGGGAAATGGATTGTGAAGTTTGAATCCGACGAACGTAAAAGGACCGGCATTGGCAACCTTAAAGTGAAGTACAATAAAATAGTTGGCTACTTCATTGAAGTATCGAAAGGTCAGCTGGGTAGTGTCCCTGCCGATTATCGTAGACGACAGACTCTTGTAGGCAACGAACGTTATACATGCGATCGACTGGAAGAATTGGAACGTTCCATTCTGGGTGCAGAAGAGACCATCGAAGAGAAAGAATCTCAGATTTTCAGGGACCTGTGCCAGAAAGTACTGAACGAACAGAAATCTATTCGCGAATTGATGAAAGACCTTTCTCGCATTGACTTTCTCGCTTCTCTCGCCAGGTGTGCCATCCACTATCGATGGAGTCGTCCTCGCTTTTCGGACAAAGCCACTCTGGTAATTGAAGATGGGCGACATCCGGTAGTGGAAGCTTATTTGCCCGCCAGTGAAAAGTTTATCCCCAATGATGTAGTTATGGATGACGATAAACGCCGATTCGCTATTCTCACCGGACCCAATATGGCGGGAAAATCAACGTACATTCGGCAGGTTGCTCTGATACAGATTCTTGCCCAAATCGGCAGTTTTGTACCTGCAAAAAATGCTATCCTATCTATGGCTGACAACATCTTTACGAGAATTGGTGCCGGTGATAATCTCACCCGGGGAGAGTCCACTTTCTTCGTGGAAATGCTGGAAACAGCACGAATTCTCCACCGGGCCACCTCACGTTCGCTCATCATCATGGATGAGGTGGGGAGAGGTACTTCTACCTTCGATGGCCTTTCTATCGCATGGGCAGTGGTGGAACATCTGACGGATGGCGAGATATCACCGAGAACCCTCTTTGCTACCCACTATCATGAATTGACAGCGCTGGAGTCGCGTTCCGGAGTTTTTAATTTGACCATGGATGTTCAAGAGACCATGGGGAAGGTCCTCTTCCTGCGCAAAGTAAAAGAGGGAGCAGCCGATGAATCTTATGGCATTCATGTGGCAAGGCTGGCGGGACTTCCTGCGCGTGTAATTGAACGCGCGGAAGAGAAATTGAAAGAGCTGGAAGAGGAGATGGGGCGTATGCGGGCAAGGCCTTCTCCGGGCCCGGGCCGCAAAAAAAATCGAACTTCAATGGAAGAGCAGCCGCCGCTCTTCCATTGAACGGGTCACTCATAACGACAATGAAGGGTCTGATCGGGATCACTCTTTCTGTAGATACACGCCGAATTATCCGCACCTTTTGCCCGGTATAGCTCCCCACGAACCGAGACAATGAAAAGAGGACAGAACTGTTTTTCCGGTAGACCGCTACTCATGTATTCCATCATTGCAATAGAGTGCACGCTATCTGAAGTTCGATAGCAGCCCAGCGGATACGATTTTTGGAGGGGAATCCAGTGATATATAAACTTTTGCAGTAATAAATAATTGTAAAAGGTGTCGTTTTGAAAAAGTGCCACTGGAAGCTGATAGGATTCTTTATCAATCTGGCTGGCAGGTGGTTCCATGGTGGAAATGAAAAGGATCTGTCCGTGAACCCTGTGTGTATCCTGCCGCTCCTTCAGTTTGCCGTATGGATATACAACCAGAAATGAGGCGGCTCCACTCTGGTCTGCCGCAAGATCGTCCAGTATGCCTTCCACGCCTTTTCGGTCCGGTTGCAAAAGGATCAGGCCTACTGGTGGCACCCGCCATTTTCCCATGGCATCCACGCTCTCTTTTAGCCGATTCCCCTGCGTAACCACAACACGA
>JBNLFC010000290.1:0-5166 GCA_050305335.1 Leptospirales bacterium | reverse complement strand
GTGCTACTTCGAACTTCTTTATAGCCTGCGATGGCAAAGAAAAAGATAAGCAGAGTGAGTAGCGTTTTATCAGCAAGCGCGAAAGGATTTTGCAGTGACCTTTTTATCTGGTTTAATGTTTTCATGTTTTCCTCCTTCGGTGTGTGCGTGGAAAACTCGGTCCCGGTGTTCGGGAGAGTCTTTTAGTTCCTCGCCACATTAAATAACATATATTTTTTCAACAAAATTTCCTGATCTCTATCAAACTTCTTATTCAACAGATGAGAGATTTCCATGTTATCTTTCCAGACACTCCACTCCATTGCCATGTTACATTGTGGGCAGAGTTTCAGTCTCGGGTCCTCTGAACCGGTTACCAGAAGAGGATAGCTCTTTTCCCTGCAAAGTGAAAGATTATCTGCCTGCACAGGCACAACATCCCTGCCGGGGAGGTGCATAGCGACTTCGGTTACTGTGGCAGAATCGCCGTTCAAAATACAAAGGCCGTTTTGTATGATGTTTCGCGCACTTTCCGGCACAGGAGGGTAGGAGAGGAGGGGTAATACCCGGTACTGGAATGCGAGATAGAATATGGCCATGCTTGCCATCATGACGAGACCGGAGCGTTTCATGATCGTTCCAGATATGGTTTTTCGCGCGATTAAAAAAAGCGAGTAGAGCATAAGGAATCCGGCCATAAATGCGAAAATCAGAGTGCTTGCATCCACGCTTTTTAAACCGGTGTAGAGAAGTAACGCCTCGGTCCCTCCCCATAGCAGAGCGATAAAAATCCCTGTAAAACCTGTGGCCAGATGGAGCATACGAGAATCTGTGGACTTTTCAGAACCAATGCCAGATGCAATGAAAATGAGCGGTAAAAAAGGAATTACGTAGTAATCGGCTTTTCGATCGGGTAACATGTGTAGCAAAAGAAAAAACGCCACTGCATAGAGCATTACTCGAACGGCGCGCTTGCCCGCAGGGCGAATAGGATTCTTTATGCTTTCAACGATTGCGTAAATCAAAAGCAAAGACCAGGGAAAGGTGTAAAAGATCAGACCCTGAACAATGCGAAGGCTGCTCTGGTTCTCCGCACCAAACTTGCCTGCATTCTCGATTCCGTAGAAAAATTGGAGAACCTTTGGGCCTCCCACCGCAAAAAAATAGACGGATGTGCTCCAGAGTGCCAGTGGAATCAAGCTGATAGTGCCAAATAGGATCCCTTCTACAGCAATGCCGGGTATTGTTTGCAGAATTTTCCATTTGCGGGAGTCTGGATCCCAGTCCAGCAGTCTGTATATTGCATAGATTACAAAAATAATACCGCCGTATACAATGGAGAGAGGTCCCTTGATCAATCCGGAAATACCGAATACCATTCCGGCAAGAATTATGAAAAGAGTATCACTGGTTCGGGTGTTTTCGTTGCCCGCTGAACGAAAGTAGGAGTGCTGCAACAACAATGCGCTGCCAAGGGCAATGAAAAAAGTCAGGGACGGTTCCATGAGAACCAATCTGGAGAATTTGTAGATACCTACTGTCAGGAGGAACGCTACAGCACCTAAAAAAGAGCGATAGCCACTCTGTCCCGCGCGAATCAAGGTGATGTAGATCACCAGAGCAGTCGCCATTAAAAAGAGGGCAGAAGGCAGACGTTCTGCCCAGGGGGAAACCCCGAAAAGCGCATCGGAGACCATGCCTGTCCAGAATAGAAAGGGGGGTTTAAAACCGTTGGGCAGGCCATACAAATGAGGTACGAGAATCGTCCCTTCTCGGAGACTATCGCGAATCAACCCAACATGCATGGTAATGTCACCCTGGGTGACAATGGAATCGCTACCCAGCCCAGGGAGAAAGAGAAACAATCCTGCTATAATAACGCCCAGAGCAAAGAGAGACTGTTTTCTCTCTTTTACGAATTCTTCCATAAGACTCACTACATGTGGCATGGGGCAGCCTCCAGTAAGAGTGATCCAATAACGGATCGATTTATTTTAAAAAAAGGGGGTGGCAGTAAAAAAACGGATATACGGAAGTCTTTTTTCGACTTTAACCCATCCAAACGAACTAAACTCATTGTGTATTATTAGTTTAGTTGGTTTTTTATGATTTCTGTGTCAATTTTTTTGCGAGTTTTAAACTTTTTTTTATCTATTCTTTTGGCTAATTCCTCTTGACCCGATTTCTATATTATGGTAAAAAATTCCCGCCATGGAGATACCGAAGCGGAAGCGCATTCTGGAGCAGACACGCAAGGAGTTTTTAATACGAGGCTATTCCGGTTTTACTATGGATGATATCTCCGCAAAAACTGGAATCAGTAAGGCCACCATCTATAAATACTTCCCGGGCAAGCATGACCTGATCAAGGGACTCGTGCAGGAAATCATTGACGAGGATTGTTTGCAACAGGAGCGGATGCTGGCCATGGACAAAAGCTTTGTCGTTCTGATTAAGGAGATGCTCTCCGTCGCTGAAGAGAAACTGGCTTTTTTTCAGAACCACATTTTGTTGGATCTGGAAAAATATGCACCCGACATTCTGGAAATGATCCACAAAGCTCGAGAGCGTGATATGCCAGGATTCGTTTCCGTGCTGGTGCAGCGCGGTCAAAAAGAGAAAAAAATTCGAGAAGAGATGCGACCGGAATTGGTGGCCTATGCTCTCATGGTACTCATTCGGGAATTTGCAAAACATAAAGTTTTGCAACAATTTCAGACCGATAGCAAAGAGGTTCATGACTTTTTGATCAATCTGACGTTTAGCGGAATTTTAACAAAGTCGGGTGAAAAAGAGCTTTCCAGAGTTTTAGAGAGAAAGGGTTGATGATTTTACCGGAGCTGTAAACCAATAAGGACAAATTATATCCAGAAAGGAGTTGAATAACAAGCTCATGTATTCGATTGTACGTTATCCGGACTTGGTTAACCGGCTAATTGCTGATAAAAATGTGGCGCTACAATGCAGTTTTTATGAGAAAATCGAGTGGATGGTAGACAAAAGGATTGAGAAATTGACTTTAATGTTCTCTGCCTGAACCAGGTGGCGCTATGGAAAGACAGGGCCGTTGAAAATAGCCACGCTGCCACCACTAAGTGAAGGATGACATGCAAACTCCTGGAGTTACAAAAATTAAGAAAGCACTCTTTCTCATCTCTTTTCTCCTGATGGGCTGTGCAAAAACCGAGGTTGTCGCCATTGATCCGGCTCAATCTCTGGGAGCAGTGTTGAGCCACCTGATCTGGCAGAGCAGCCAGCCAATGACAATCCATGGTACAGTATCGGGTCTTACAGGGAGCGGTCTTGTTGTTACCAACAATGGTGGTGGTGATCTGGCCATTACCGCAGGTGAGACCACATTCGAGTTTCCGGGAACAGTGACGGAGGGAACGCTCTATTACGTAGATGTCAAAAGCTCTCCCACAGGACCGGATCAAGTATGTACGGTGAATAACGGTGTCGGAACCGTGGCTGCTTCGGGAGTTTCTGATCTCAGAATCATCTGCTCGGAGAGCAGTTACACTGTATCCGGTGCTATTGTGAATCTCACCGGTTCAGGTCTTGTGCTTCGAAATAATAGTGAAGAGTTGAATGTTTCCGGTACTTCTTTCTCTTTTGCGCAGCCCATTGCCCTGGGTTCCAGCTACAAAGTCACAGTAGTGACCCACCCCTCTTCTCCCTGGCAGACTTGCTCAGTGGTCAATGATACCGGTGACGAAGTCTCTGCTGACGTCTCCGGTGTAGTAGTCGGGTGTTCCACAAATAAATACTCTATCGGGGGGCAGGTGACCGGGCTCATTCTATCGAATTACCTCAGAGTGAGTTTGAATGGTACGGCGGATTATAAATATGCATTTAAGGATGGCAAGTTTACCTTCGCTGATACGATCAAAAGTGGTGATTCTTATATAGTGGCTGTAGCCAATCAACCAGTTGATTTACGATGTATTGTGCAAAATGGAAGTGGAACAGTAGGAGGTGAGGCTGTCTCTAATGTGATTGTGACCTGTCCTTTGCTTTATACGAATGCTGTTGTTTCCCCCTCTATACCGGCTCTGCTCTGGGACCGCTGTAGTGTGGGGCAGCAGTGGAATGCGCAGGCAGGGGATTGCACCGCTACCGGAAGCAGTTCAAATAACTACGGAGCCACCAGACACAACTATTGTGAGCAGGGAGACGATAGTTGCGATGATGGTGCGATATTGACTAACACTGGAACCAGCAAAGCCTACTACGTCTGTAATTCCTACAATCTATCGGGTGGAACGTACGGGATCACAGGCTGGAAGGTGCTTGAAAAGGATCCATTGAAGCAAACTGTCTACTGTTCCAATGGTCCAACAGCGCCTCTGTCCGATTATACGGGATGCAGCGGCAAATATACCTCACCCACAACGCACACCAATCGTTTCCCCAATGCGGTTTCGGGAGTCTACTGGAGCTCTTCCAGCGCAACAATCAATGACGCCTGGTATGTGGACCTGAGAACGGGAACAGCAAACACTGGTTCAAAATCGGGTGAAGCGTATGTTCGTTGTGTTACGGAGACCACTGCATTACCCTGAATTCATTTCAGCCAGGAGTACGATCGATTGAAAGGAAAGTTTCTGCCCTTCTGTTTGAGCTTGATAAAGACTCCTCTATTATATATTTTGTTGTTCCATGCTATTGGTGCTCTCCATGCTGATATCCTGGAACTTCGTTCCGGTGAGACTCTGGAGGGTGTGGTGACAGGCCAGGACGCCAATGTGGTCAACTTTCGGACTGCTTCGGGTAACAGGGAAGTTAAGAAAAAGGAGATTCGTTTCCTTCGTTTCGGTTATACAGCAGAAGAAAATAAAAGAGAGGCAGAGTTGAAAAAAGAGGTAATGGAGGCAGATGCCATTGCTGATCTCAATGCACGTCAGGCCGCACTTCTACGTCTGCAAAAAGAGCTTTTTGAGCTGATCCGACGTCAAGAAGCCAGAAGACGCATGCTGGCCTCATTGGAAAAGGAGTATCGGGATCAACTGAAACAGGAGAGAGCGGGCATCAATTCACTCATTCGTAGCGCTGTATTACCGGGATGGGGTCACAGGTATACAGGCCATAATCGAATCGGCTGGAGTTACACAGGAGCTTCTGGCGCCTCGCTCTTTTTTGCGCTCTATTCCTACAGTAAGATTGCTCCTGCGACACAGGCTTACC
>JBNLFC010000289.1:4893-5171 GCA_050305335.1 Leptospirales bacterium | reverse complement strand
AGGGTTTAAACGTTTTGCAGTATTTACCAAGACCATACATGGAAAGAGCCATTCAAAAAATTGCTCATGCAGTGAAACCGGGGGGATATTTTTTTGGCGATTTCGTCACACCGGACCACATTCGCTGGTACCCCCATGTCATCAACTCTTCCAACGTGATTTCATTGCGACAGCCAACCATTCGCTTCAGGGACAATGCCACTTATCAAGAAAGTGAAATCATCAACATCAGCAGATTGAATAGAAGATTCAAAGTCACATACGAAGGAAAACATCTT
>JBNLFC010000289.1:0-4883 GCA_050305335.1 Leptospirales bacterium | reverse complement strand
TATTCGACGCAGTAAGCCTCGCCCCCACGAAAGCGCGAGACGATACTACTGAGTCAACCCGTTACCTGATTGTTGCCAGGAAGGGAGAATAACGACCGGTAGACGGTATAAAACGCAAGAGGGCTCTCTTCACTTCGGCTTCTTCCGGGTCAGCTCAAAAAAACCAAGGAGTGTATGGCCGACCCCCAGCCCCTTTTGCATCTTCTCCTCAAGGCGTCGAAGAGAAAAAGCGAGAGCAGGCTCGACAAGCGTAGCCACTGGATCTGTGGCAGGATAATCCCTGCACAACTTCACCACCCGCTCCATGGAGTCCAGAACAGATGCCAGTACAGGGAACTCACCGAGAATGGATTGAGCGACCCCGGGATCTCTTTTCATAGCCAGCTCAAATCGGTCTGCTGCCTCACCCTTTTCGCAATATAAGCTTTCCCCTTTCCCGGGGAAGGAAAAACCTGGCTGCCTTTTTTGCAATTTCAAGAAGGTGCATGTTTCCAGAATAATATAGTTCCATGCTGGAATGAATGTATGAAAAAAATCTATCGTCTCCGGGAGAGGCTTTTGCTCCAGATCCTCTTTTGTAAAAATCAATTGACTCAGGTCCGTTCTTCGATCCAGCTCCAGCAGAGAATTTAAATGCTGTCGCGTAGGTCGGGCAGCCGTTCTATACTCTCCGGTATCCATATGTCTACCGCATAGAATAGAACGGTCCCGAATAAAACGAGAGCTAACATGAACATTGCTTCCGCTCAATGAATCGTTTAAAAACGAGAGTAGCTCCTCACCGGTCCAGAATCGCATAGGAAAAAAGGGGATCTCTTTGCTTTTTCGCTCCCCCGGTGGTACAATATGCGACATGGAATAGGGACGCATTTGATCGGGCGCTAAACCATCGTTCCAGTACAATGGCCATTCGGGAGAGCCTCTGCCCAGCAGATCTACCACCAGAATGGCCTGATCTCCCATATTACGGGCAATGTCCTGAATCACTTTTTTGAACGCCGGGTCTTTCAGGTGAGAAAGTGTTCCGTAAGATGAAAAAAATATATCAAATGGTTTTTCATATAAATGCGAGGGCAATCCCTCATTCAGATCGGCAACCTCAAATTGGACCGATGGAAAATAGACGTTGGGGACAGTGCCATGAATCTCTCGAGCCTTCTCGATCATGTCTGTACTCAGGTCGATCCCCAGATACTCACTCCCATGGAAGGTGGAAACATCTCCCTGTGTAGAAAACTCCTCCATCTCCCCACGAAGAACGGCTTTTATTCCGGAAAGAAGTTCCAGCCCCTTTCCGGCACCGCACCCCAGATCGATCACCCTCCATGGGGAGGATAAAAACGGATCCCCCAGGGCTCGTAGAAAGTGATTCAGGGATTGGAGTAATGCGGGATCTTCCCATTGACGGTAGACATTGTCAAAACGTCCAAACATCCCACAGGATTGGTTGAAGTAAGCATCGCTTGTGACAGCCTGACGATAGGCTCCCTGTGATGAATCCTGCATTCGAGAGGGGACTCCTGAATTACAATCCTCGGAAATCCATAAGACGCTCCGTCGGTATGGAGGGGCTCAGATTTTTCCGGTAATTCTCCAGCGCTTTGCGAGAACGATCCTGTAGACTGCGATCCAGAGTTTGCTCCGGCATTTTTTCCAGAAGTGCCGGGTCCAGCGGAGGGAGAGCACGGGATAGCTCTTCGTAAATCTGATCTGCCAATCTGAAAGTTGATGAGGATGACATCTTCTTAGCATACTCATCGTAGAGCATATCTTCAAAAATATCCTGCTGATTGCCAGCGTAGAGAAGCTCTTGATCCCGGTGCAGCATGGATCGCATGGATTTTAGCATCTGCGAAATAAAAATGGATTGGAACTCCACTGCAGTCTGAAACAGACGTTTGCGTTCTGGATCAGCTGCCACCTCTTTTGCAATGTTGTATTCAGGTGTAAATTTTGATGAGGAGTCTTTGCCCTGGTAAAGGCCCGGGAAGTAACGCTCGATCTCACGGTTATTCGGGACATGGGAAAGTTTCGCAGGGATGGAGTTCATGGACAGATTTCCTCCCTCTTTTCATCGGCACATTTTTGAAATTGATGAAACGTTTATCTATGCCCTGGATAATGAAAAACTTACTGAAGCTCAATCTCGGCATGGAGAACGCCAGCATCTCTCAGAGCCTCCAGAATGGCTATGATATCGGAAATAGAAGAACCCAGTGAATTCATGGAGTCCACAATCTCTTTTACACTGGAGCCCTGAAAAGAGCGTAGAATGTCTGACTCCGATTCTCCTTTTTTCGAGGATGAGCTGTTTTTGACATAGATGCCCATGCGTGCCCAATCGCCACCTTTGTTCCCATCCGGTTTGCCTCGTGAGACAGCAACGGGATCGATGCGGATATCACCGCCCATCACAATGGTGCCTGTGCGCTCGTTGATGACAACCCGGGATCGGTAATCAGGTACCACACGCATTTCTTCCACGGCTGCGACCGCGGAAACGGGATCTACTTCATCGGGAATTACAATAACGATGGAGCCATCTTTTACCACTGGCTTCAGATCCGGACGTTCTTGAGAAATCCGCTGTCGAATTCGGTCGAGCGTGGAGAAATCAAAATGATTTAAGATAAATGCAACACTCCTCTGTTCACTTACGAAGGCACTCTCCACCCCCCGTTCTACCAGAGCACCGTCTGAAATATTTGCAACGGTTGCACCCGATCTTCCACCCCCACTGGAACGCTCCCCTCCACCTGTTGCCAGAGTGCCTTGAGCCACAGCATAGACCTGTCCGTTGCCAGCCAGAAGCGGAGTCTGGAGAAGCACACCTCCGTTCAACGACTTCGCATCGCCCACTGAAGAGACCAACACAGGCAGACGATCTCCCTTTGCCGCAAAAGGTGGTAGATCGCAGGTGACGATCACAGCAGCCACATTTTTTGCATTGAGCCCCCTCTTCTCCATTTTTATTCCCAGTTGGTTGAGCATGGTTGCCATCGATTGTTCGCCAATGGGGCTGCGGGAGTCTCCGCTTCCGGGTAGTCCTACCACCAGTCCATAGCCTATGAGTTGATTTTCTCGAACGCCGTTCACCCGGGCCAGGTCCTTGATACGAACTCCACCCGTCTTCTTTCCCCCCTTTCGTTGCGCTGCCGACGAATTTGCGGAATCATTGACGGCAACGGTCAATGGCGGTGACTGAGCTACAATCAGTCCCGGAGTTAGAAAAAAAACAGAAAGAAGTGCTATTGATCTGTATCTCATCTTCATTTTATAGATCCCTGGATTCTCCCAGAACCCGATTGAGGTAGTCGAGGAGGATTTGCTGTTTTTCCTCTTCCGTTAGTTTTGCCGATGGAGTGGTGCCTGGTTTGTCCGGATCTGTAGATGGGATCTGCTTCATAGGCAGTCCCAGATTCTTTTCCACAGGAAATCCTGTGATCTGAAGTGTTAGATCCGCCACCGCAGCGGAGGAGATGGAACGATCGATGCCAATGTCCGCACGATTGACACTTCCCGTAACCCTCACATCGAGACGTGTATCGCCATTTTCGTGAGCAACCAGTTTTCTTCCCGTAAAATCAACGGAGCCATCGTTGTGAATTTGCGTGACACGAATTGCCATGGGAAGCTTGATCCTGCCGCGGGAGCGCAGATCCTTCTTATGTTTTTGATTGATGGAACGCTCCACAGAAACACCCGGCAAAAAATCAGTGATGGCCTTATCGGGTACCATCTTCACAGAGGTGGCCTCATCTCCCAGGTTGCCATACTGATATTCGATCTGGACAGCTTCATCGATGTGAAGTTTGAGTATGGAGCCCGGAACAAGGGAGGCTTCAATGGCGTACGGGTTATGGTTGATCCAGAGATCTTCAGCCTCTACAGAAGAGGCTCCTGTGGTAGAAACAATGGCGGTGCAAAAAAATAGAAGGCCACGTACCGGAGAAATTGAAATACTATTTAGCTGAAACATAATCCCCTGCCGCACCTCGATTCTATCATCGGATGGTGAGGAGCTTCAGTGTAGAGTCATACCTCCACTTTCAATCCGGCGAACCTCTTATCGTTTCATGGAGATGGCGGTTCCCAGCATGGAGTCGGAAGTGGTTACAGATTTCGAGTTGGACTCGTACGCCCTCTGGGCAACAATCATATCCACCATCTCCTCCACAATTTTTACGTTGGACATCTCCAGGAAACCCTGCAGAAGCCCTCCCATACCGGCCAGGCCGGGAGTGCCCTGAATCTCAGGGCCCGACGCTACCGTCTCTTTGAAGAGGTTTTTACCGATAGCCTGCAAGCCTGCCGGGTTCACAAATCGGAACAGATCGATCTGGCCTATAGTAGTCGGTCGAATATCGTCTCCGATTTTTACGGAGACTTCTCCGCTCTCGGTAATAGCCAGAGTGTTGTTGATAGCACCCGGAGGAAGAGTGATGGGTGGCTCCAGAAGATAGCCATCGGACGTGACCACCTGCTGTCTGGAGTCTATCTTAAAGCTACCGTCCCTGGAATAGGAAAAGGTACCGTCAGGCATAAGAATTTTAAAAAAACCGACTTCTGAAGTCACTGCCACGTCAAACTTGTTCCCTGTATGCTGCAGGCTTCCCATCTCGAAGAGCTTCTGGGTTGCAGCCACGCGTACTCCACTGCCATAGTTCACTCCGGTGGGGATCTCTGAAACCGCCGTAGCAGGAGTTCCGGCCAGCACCTGGTTTTGATAGATTAGATCTTCAAAATCTGCACGATTTTTCTTGAATCCGGTGGTATTCACGTTGGCCAGATTGTTGGAAATAGTATCAATATGAAACTGCTGAGCAATCATACCCGTAGCAGCTGTCCAGAGTGAGCGCATCATAGTATGGAACCTATCGGAG
>JBNLFC010000288.1:0-5181 GCA_050305335.1 Leptospirales bacterium | reverse complement strand
ATTATGCTGATGGCGGTCTATCCGATTCACCGCATAAACCCTGTGAAGAGGATGATCGTCTCCACATACCAGGCCGCCTCCGGTGCGGGGGCAGCGGCCATGGAGGAGCTAAAAATTCAAGCCAGAGATATACTGGATGGCAAATCTCCTGTCACAAATATTCTACCCTATCAAATAGCGTTTAACGTATTCAGTCACAACTCTCCCATGGATCTGGATAACGGCTACAACCAGGAAGAGGTGAAAATGATCAAAGAGACTCACAAGATTCTCCACGATGTCTCCATTCGAATCTCGGCCACCTGTGTTCGCGTACCAACGCTTCGAGCACACGCTGAGTCTATCCATCTAGAACTGGAAAAAAAAGCCGACCTGAACCTGATTCGCACTTCCATCGAAGCCTTTCCCGGAGCATCTGTTCTGGATGACAGAGAGAAAAATCGTTTCCCCATGCCGATAGATGCCACGGCTCAGGATGATGTTCTGGTAGGAAGGATTCGACACGACCTTTCCTCCAACGATGGAAAAGAGATTGAGCTCTTTGTGGTAGGCGATCAACTGCTGAAAGGCGCCGCTCTGAATGCAGTTCAAATCGCCGAGTTGCTATAGCGCGCTACTCCCGGCATTATCCTGGATCGGCATTCAATCATTGAAAGTTTCTCTTTCCGCTCACTGAAACAGCGCGAAAGGGGAACTGAACAAACAGGAGGAGGCCGATGGTCTTCATACATAAGGCAAGAAAAAATCAGAGGAGACAGAATCCGGCACTCTTCTCGAAAACTGCGTTGACCCTTGTTGTCAGCGCGATATTGATCACACTTCTAATAGGGCCGAAAAAAGCCCTGCTGGCCACACCCGATTCCGCAACAACCGTTGATCTTTCGCCAAAAAACGAACCCCGCATTTTTTTACTCACGGTTCAACCGGGGAAGGAGTTTTACAGCATATGGGGACACACTGCGCTTCTGGTTGTGGATCCAAAAATCAACCATGGCCATCCCATGACATTTGACTATGGTCTTTTCCGTCTGGACCCTGTTTTTCTTTCACGTTTTCTCCATGGAGAACCCACCTACTGGCTGGGAGTTTCACCCTGGAAGAATACGGAAGAAATGTTCCTGGAAGAGCAGCGAGCTATTTACGCTCAGGAGTTGCTTTTCACGCGGGAGAAAAAGGAAAATTTTCTCAAACTACTCTACAACGATACGCTTCCGGCCAATCGTTTTTACAGTTACCATGTATTCACCAACAATTGTACCACACGTGTCAGAGATCTGATCAATGAGACCCTGGATGGGACGTTGAAGCAAGCCTACAGTGAAACCGAAGATGACGCCACCTACCGTTCCCTCTCTACCGAGTATGGCAGATCGTCCATCCCCTACTTTCTACTCATGCAGAGCGTGCAAAATGTGCGCGCAGATCAACCCATCACAAAGTATGAAGCAATGTTTCTCCCTCTGCTTCTCCAGCAAGGATTAACTTCCTACAACAAATCCTTAACCGAGAATGGCCACCCTGCATTCCTTTCCCGGGCCGCTCAACTGACACCGGAAGGAACGGAGATACCCCCCGAGACTGTTCATCGTAACTGGCGTACTTTTCAGGTAGGGCTCGTGGTTTTCCTGACGATCTTTTTTTTATGGCCTGTTTCATATAGAAATATCCTCACAAGAATGTTAAATTTCACCGGTGTTATCCTGTGGAGTCTACCCGCAGGTATTGCAGGCGCTGTATATCTCTTATTGTCCAGCATCTCTCCACTGGAAAACTTTCACGATAACTACAACATTCTCTTTTTAAATCCGTTCCTCCTCTTTCTTCCTTTGCACCGTGTTGTCGAAAACCGCATTCCTCATCGTATCAATCTTGGCATTTATGGATTTTTTCTTTTGTTACCTGTCGTTGCACTTGTTGGCGCCATGACGCATATCATCCACCAGGATCTTATACAGGGTGCACTCTTTGCAACAACACTGCACGCGCTACTGCTATGGAAGTATCTTCAGAAGCGGCGACCTGCAGAATGAATCACTCTTCACGCTATCTGAAAGTAGTGACGATACTGGAATGTATCAAAGGAATCCATTTGACTCTTTTTTTGCAGTGTGAAATGTAAAAATTTCGTCAAAACTAACACTGATTCTTCCTTCTTAGTTCCCAGGTTACTAACCGTTTTTTGAAAATAATATTTTATATTCGGAAATCCGGGTTGAATTTTTCTTCGCCGCACTTTTTATAATCACTCATCCACGGTTGTATCTTAATAGGTGCGACCATTTGAGGAGTAAAAAATGAAGAAATTAACTTTCCTGTTGGCCGCTGCAGTTCTGGTTGCATCCTGTGCTTCAGCTGAGACCGGCCAGAGAGATGCTACTTCAGTAGGCGATGGGGGATGGGCCGGTGAAGGATGGGGTGGTCCGCCTGAACAACGTGCGGATAGAAAAACACCAAGAGATACCATGCCCAGAGATTGGTACTACATGAAGTATCGCGCCAGGGCTTCTGAAAAGGCTGTAGCCAGAAAAAGCCAGGCAATGATGAACTCAACCTGCAAAGAGGCTGCCCGGGTTCAGGGTGCTGCCGATGTTATTCGAAAAATGGTCGGTGAAACTATTGAAGGAGCATCCGGTGTGTCCGACGGCGAGTCCACAGGCCAGGTTCTGGTCTCCCAGCTTCAAGGTACTGTGAAGGGAGTGGGCGTTTATGAATGCCGCGCAATGGGAGAAGGATCTGATCGCAGCGATGTGAGTAAAGACAACTGGACTGAATGCGAATGCATTATCTACACCAAATACAATGGTGGTCGTGATGCACTCATCGGTGCTGCACAGAGCGTTGAAAGATAATTCCTCTTTTACTGGAAGCCCCGATACCGGGGCTTCTTTTATTTTTCAGTTTGAGAAGAGACCTGGCAAAATCGGCTACAATGGACAGCATCATGCAAAATCATCTAGTAATTGCACTATCGGCAGCCTTCTTTCTTTCCTCCTGCGCCTCCATGGGCGGTCTACCCGGGAAAAAGAGTGTGGCCTATCAACTGGAGTTACACAACAACGACCTTATTCGAATCGATAAATTCCCGCAGACTTTCAATATGAAACGTTACGGCCCGGTTGCAAATCAGTGCTCCGGACATCCATGCAACGCCGACGAAATAGAAAAAATTCCGGGGGATAAAATCCGCAACATGCCGGAAGAGGGCGAATGGAAAGAATATGTTCAGAAAGAATACCCCGGTCAAGACGATGTGAAACCGGATGAACGGAGAAAATATTCAACGTTGTCAAGATCAGGAAACTATGAATCAGGCAAACGGACCGGTGAGTGGACATACTATTACGAGGCTGAAGAGGGACAGGAACCTGCTGTTCTGAAAACCGTGGAATACAGAGCCAATAAACGCAACGGTGCGGAAAAAAAATACTCTTCATCCGGTGAACAAACCGAAGAAATCCACTGGTTGGAAGATGAAAAAGAGGGCCCTTA
Source organism: Leptospirales bacterium (assembly GCA_050305335.1). Classification (GTDB taxonomy): domain Bacteria; phylum Spirochaetota; class Leptospiria; order Leptospirales; family Leptonemataceae; genus JBNLFC01. The sequence goes on along the minus strand of JBNLFC010000288.1, from coordinate 1,692 downwards.
CTGGAGAAAAAGCAAAGAGGGTTTGATGGAAGTGGAGGGAACTTACGCGGCCGGCAAAATGAAAGGCGTATGGACCTCCTATTATGTAATGGATGAAAAGGGGAAACCTCTCTCTTCGGGAGGTGATAAAAAATCCCAGAGCACATGCAATGCAGATCTTAAAGATGGGCATCATAAAGAATTTTTCAGGGACGGAGGGGAGATAAAAGCTGAAGGAAATTACAACGCAGGGAAAAAATCGGGAGAGTGGAAATTCTATCATGAATCTGGCCACATTAGCGAAGTCGGGAATTACACTGCCCTGCCCGTTTCAGCCGGAATGAAGGAACCGGAAAAGTGCTGGGTGCTACCCATGTCCGTTTCCGGAGGCGGTTCTCAGAAACCCCTGGAAATCCGCACAGGTATCTGGAGGCAATATTTTGATAACGGACAGCTCTTTGCCGAAGGGACACGACAAAAAGAAAAGACGGGAGAATGGTCCTATTACAATAATAAGGGCAAGCTGCGTTTCAAAGGTCTCATGAGAAACGACTTCATGATGGAACGTGGCGAATCTTACGATAATAGTGGTGTGATTACTGGAAAGGGCAAATTCTTTTTTTCGGTAATCCAGATCGATAAGGAAAAAGACAACATTAAAGCCTCCTTTCGGCCCAGTAAGCCATTCACCTACTTTCACAATGGGAAAAAATATCTGGATGTAGTGACCGATGAGAAATCAAAAGAAACACGCGGCATACTCTATGATGAGAGCGGCAGAAAATTCGGAGAAGGACCCATTGTTGCTGAATTGAACCCTCCGAAGAAGAATGGTTGTTGGAAAACCAGAGAGGGCGCGAAATACTATATTATGGATAGAGAAAATCCAAAAATGGGCTCTATGATGCATTGCAAATAGACTGAAATACACTAATATGTTGAAATATGGAGAATTTAAAATGCGACGTTTATTATCCCTGATATCATTAACTCTATTTATCCTCGTCTTCCACTGCGAAAAAAAGCCTGATACGCAGAAGATGGAAATGAGAGGAGTGGTGAACTTCGTTTCTGGAACAGCCAGAATCATAAATGCCGATGGAAATGCCCATGATGCAAAAGCGGGAGATATTGTTGGGAGCGGGATGAAGCTGGAAACGAAGGGAGGTAAATCCTCTATGGAAGTCTATTCCGGTGAGGTTTCGTTCAAAGTTACCGGTGACTCTCTCGTAAGCGTTGAATCTATGATGGAAAAGATAGCTAACGCCAACAAAGACGTGAGATTCAATGTAGAAAAAGGGACCCTGTTTTCAAGAATTCCGTCAAAGCTGAAGGAAGGTGACTCCTACGTGGTGGCTACTCCCACGGCAGTGGCTTCGGTTCGTGGAACTGAGTTTATGGTCAGTGAAGAGGATGGCAAATCCAACATTGCCTGCGTCGATGGATCCGTATCTGTGGAAAACAGCACCATGCCCGGATCTCAAGCGGTTGTTCTGGAAAAAAATGAAGAGATCGATGTGGAACCAGGGAAAGACATGATGAAAAGGCAACTCTCCGCGGATCGATTGAAAATGGTCCAGATTGTTGCCAATATGAAAGAACTGCAGGCCGATATTCGTAAAAAGTTTGAAGAACAAAGAGAAGAAATTAAGAAAACAATCATTGAACCAAAAGAGAAAAATCGTCAGAACCTGGAAGAACAGAAAGAGAAAG
>JBNLFC010000287.1:0-5249 GCA_050305335.1 Leptospirales bacterium | reverse complement strand
CCCCCAGGTCCCGCACATGTCCTTTACCCTGACCACCCGCAAAGATGTGGTTCACTTCAATAAATACCTTGTTGCCACTTTCGAGTTTCGTCTCAACACCCAGCATGGCTGCAAAACCCACCCCCGATGCCGTGAATTTGGTAGATTCATAGAGCAGAGGTCCTCCTATTCGGGCACCATCAGCGTTCAGGACTGTTGTGGCGCCGACGGGAATACCCAGGATATTTGTTGGAATATCACCGATGTTGTGGCCACCCACGCTGAAGTAGCCGTTGTAGTAGTTGAGTCCCAATGCTCCATAAACAGCAGCGCTCTCTCCACCAAAGACTTTGAGTCCCAGAAATGCAGGTACATAGAGTACACGATAGTCCCATTTGATATCCAGCCAGTTGATGCCTGCAATGTCTGAAGATGTCTTACCGCCCAAAATTTTCATGGTGTACGCTGCACCCACGCGGGTGAAGACATTCTCCCACTCATATTCATAGTAGAAATTCAAAACCAGTCCGGTCATACTTCCATTGGTGTCTGCTTTTACCAGGCCATGGGTGACCCGTTCCAGAGCAATGAGGCTATTTTCCGAAGGGATGATAGCAGAGTGGGTTCCAGGGATTTCGGTCTGGCAGTCGGTAGGAATTGGTGCTGCGGAACAGCCTGCCAGCGGGTTACGATTCAGGACAGATGGTAAGCCTGTCAGAGATGGTACACCTGCCAGCTGGGAGTCCAGTCCATCGACCATGATGGTCTCGCCCAGGTTGCCGAGATTGGACATGAGGCCCACACCACCGCCAATATAAGAACCCCGTGCATAGAGGGAGCCGGCCCAGAGGAGTGCCGCTGCGATTGTGGCTATATAGCGCACTTTCTTCATAATTATAACCTCCTGAAAATTGCTCAACTGAATGTACCGACGATCCTGGTCGTGCGACTAAGATGCGAATGCATCCTGGTATCGCTTTGCTGGAACGATTCGGCGACTGCTATTATGGGAGGAACAGATCGAATTCAGTCAATGATAATTGAGAATTTTCAAATAAAAAAGGTTGAGAATGTTTATACGCTTATTCCTGGAATTATTCTTTACAGAAAGAGTGGTAACAGCTCAGCGAAAGAGTATGGAGTCTTCGTAAGTAAGAATCCTTTATGGATTCATGAAGTCCTGAGGACGTTGACGGCAATACTCTATGATTGCTGGAATTTGATCAATTTCCACGCCTCGCCAGAAGATCTTCCAACCATCCACGCTATGAGAGCCGTCAGATATACGCTGATACCATCGCTGGATTGAGTTTTCCTCTCTGGACCGCCAGAAGAGTTTCTTGTTGCGAGAATCTGCAATGATCGCATCCCAGATCTCCTGAGCGATGCCTTCTCCTCTGGCATGGATGTTCACAGCGAATTTCGAGAGATAAACTCCATACTCGGTCTCTTCCATTAATGCAGCTCCACGATACTCATCTTCCAGATAGATTCGAGCTACGTTCCGGAAAAAATCAGTGGATTTGAGCTCTCGCTGGAAGCTCTCCCGGAGAAGATCGACCAGGGCCGCAGGATCAATTTCATCCATGGTTTCGCGAACGCGAATCAAGCTTCGTTTGCGATAGACACTGCCTGCTCCCTTTATGGTAAAAATTTCTTTCAAAAGATTTACGGGTGAGGTCACACTCAGGTGCAGATGGGCCTTTTTTTCAAAAAGCTGGCCCATCAGTGTAAATATGGCGCGGTCCTCCGGTCCTACGTCGGGGCCCGTAGAGCGATCCACGTAGTTGAGGATTTTTCCACGTCGATCGTGGATTGCTCCAGAGGAGCGTATGAAGTGAAAGCGCCGGGTGCTCCAGATTCCAGATAGCATTTCCAGGGAATGAAAAAGATTTCTATGGTTGTCCTGAATTATAGCGGATAACGTTCCATTTTTCAGGGTATTCGCAAGCTCTGCCAGTTCCCTCCGTACGCTATCTTCCGAAGGCGAAAGTTTCAGGTAGATCATCTCTTCTTGACGGAGGAGAGCTCGGGCCATCTCCTCCCTGTGGGGGCCGGTCAAGAGTATTACCGGGTGGAGTTCCAGCTTTGTGAGGAAACGAAGAGAAAATTGAATGGCCATGGGAAATTGTAGGGCTGCTTCCCGATCTGGCACCAGATAAGCAAATGGGGGAGCTTCCTGGGACTGAAAACGCTGCAGATAGTATTGGTACTCCTCGCTACGGCCAATGCTATCCAGCAGTAATCGGAAAGTTTCAGAGATCAGCATACATAATCAGGCTACCAGGCCTTTCAATTTTCCACTCTTTTATTCATCGTCTGTGATAACCTTTTCCGGATCGTCTTTCATCACTTCCCGTAAAAGTGTGGTCGCATAGGAGCCTGCGGGCAGGAAAAAAGAGAGCTGCACTCCATCTGTGTGAGACCGGATCTGTACATCTTCCGGTTTTACAGACGCATCTCTACGACTGCCCGGTAGATGTGCTCTCTGGAAATGTGCATGTCGCATATTGTGTATGGATAGAAGCTCCTCTTCTATCTGCAGAGGAACCCCCTCGGGGCTTCGCATGTGGCGGCCAAAAATAGGGCCTGTATAGATCAGCTCCTCATCACCAACCTCGTTTTCCCGAACAAGAAATAGCGCTCCTCTCTCTCTTCTACGTGCTACGTCACCTGTGAGTAATCTGTTCAGGCCATACTCTCGCATTCGTATGCTCAACCAGTGGTTGAAGAGCAGACTCTGATACGCGGAGAGGTAAAGCTCACGTAAAAAACCGTGATTCCTTTTTTTCTGTAGTAACAGAGCCCTTCCTTTGATGCAATTTTCCCCATTGTTCCCGAAGCGTTGTGCACCATAGAAGTTAGGAAGTCCCTGTCTTTCAATTTGTGACAGTATGGAGCTACATACTCGTAGCGAGTTATTTTTCCAGGCATCTATCTCCTCGCTGCTTTTGCTTTCTGTATGAGCGGGGTCGCCGGGGCGAATGAGGATGGTGAATCGGTTCCCTTTGAGCTGACCCACAGCCAGTCTTCGGTTGCTTCGATTCATTGAGATGATTTTTACACCATCCAGCAAAGATGTGATCCGACCTGATACTTCATCCAGTTTTCTGTCGGGTAAGTAGAGAGAAAAGCACTGGGTGCTTCTTGCATTTCGATCCTTCAATCCTGCATATCCTGTATCATTCTCTTTTAATTCAAAAATCTTCTGTAATTGATCTTTCAGATAGCGTGTGTTGATTCCCTCTCTCTCCAGGGTGACATAGATGTGAGGGCCATCTCCCACTGGCTCTATCAGAGGAATCTCCTCTACAACAAAGTCTGATGGACGGAGCTTGATCACTCCTCCAATGCCCGGGATCTCCGGAGTGATGTATGGAAGATCCTTTACAGGATGAAACAGGTTCAGGGGAGATTCCAATGAGTTTGAGTTGGTCACAGTGTCATTGATGGGGAAAGAGCAGGGGTGGCAATCCAGATTGTTACAAAAATATGTGTCTGTTTTCCATTTAGAAAAAGCGTTATTTCCTTTACAGAGGGGTGAGCTGTTGCATCAAACGGTTAAAGCCCGGAAACATTGCGTTAAGAAATCATCAAAAGCAATGAGTGGCAAAAGAGGGCCCAGGGGGAATGGTTATGAGAAAAAAGATCTTAATAATGATTATTTTCATAACGTCCGCATTTCCACTTACGTCTGGTTGTGCTATCTATAATCTTCTGGAGTGTGGCTCTTCAGACTGTAAGACTAAGAATCTAGATCTTCTGGCCTACCTGGGGCTCTATCTCTCGTTGCAGCAGAGTTGCGCTGTGCCCGCTACCAACTACCCTGATGATGGGCCATTGAATGATCCTGCTCTTTACGATACTTTTACGGGACGCATTCTGAATAGTGCCTGGAATGAAGAAAAAGTGCGTAAAATTCTCCATATTTTCGCCTTTGGCGGACCAGCTACAGATGCTCAAATAAAGGCCTGGGTAGACATGGGGCCCTCCAGAGCCATTACTCAAATGCTAACTCTCAATGCAGTGAATCCCTACCTGGCACAGGGAGATGGACCGGTCATCCGGAATGCAAACAATGGAACTCTCTGGTGCACGGGCTATTTCCTTGCTGGAGTCAACTCTCCCATTCCCATGGCAGACAAAGAGGAGTATGATTTTAGCGGTGAGAACTCCTCAGCCAATGCCTGGAACTATCTGATAAAAATTCGGGGAATGAATCCCGTGCGTCAGCGCATTGGCCTGTGGGAGACCAACTACCACCTTGCGGTTTCCGCCAATATAGTCAGTCAGCGTGCTATCTTCTACTACTACGATCGTATTATGAACGATCATGCTTCAGGTATGGCGTACCAGAACCTTCTGGCGGATGCTGCTTTAACGGCTGCAGTGGCGCAACAGTACAACCACAAAGACAACTACTATGAAAATGCAACATTCTACGGCAACGAAGACTTTGCCCGGGAGTATCACCAGCTCTTCTTTGGAATTCTGGGGACCAAATATTCGCCGGATAATACTCTCGTGGGTGTTGCCCCCAATCAATATCGCTATCATGAGATCATCACCATCCCCAATACGGCTAAAGCACTCACTGGAATTACTGTGCCGGAAGTAAGCAACGAGTTCACAGAAGAGATCTTTTTTTCCACAGAGGGTCACTATGACAATCCATCCATTGAGATCTATGGCCAGACCGTCTCTGGAGTAACTGCAAAAGAGAAGATTACCGCAGCTGCCCAGGTAATGATTGGCCATGATGAGAGTAAAGCCAATCTTCCGGTTCGTCTTGCCCGTGATCTGGCAGACGATAATCTGGAGGATGACTCGGGCATTGTAGCTGTAAACGATAAGCTGACTACCATTCGTGCTATCTGGGATGAGATGAGTGAAAAAAATCTTCTGGTTTTTATGAGGCGTTATGCTCTCTCTGATGCTTTCCACAACACGGCTCGTGTAAAAAGTTTCAATAGTCTGGAGCGAAACACCATCCTGACCAATCTGCTCATCACATCCAATGATGATGTGGTGGCGCAGTTGTACGATCCTGAATCCCTTTATGAAAGCGAAGGCTATGACGTATTTCGGCCCATGCACGATGTCTTTGGCAGTCAGACCGGGCCGGAGGCTGCCAGGACTCCGGATATGTTTATGAACCAGTACAATGCCAATATGGAGGACTATACCTTCCTGGGTAAGTCTGTGGAGCAGAATTGGAATATGGGAGTAGAAGTCGCATATCGTAAAAATTATATGCAATTGATACCTCG
>JBNLFC010000286.1:0-5255 GCA_050305335.1 Leptospirales bacterium | reverse complement strand
ATTTCTGAGAAAAGGTTGCAGGTGAAAGGCTATGGATCTACCAATCCAATAGTTCCAAATGAAAAAGAGAAAACGAGAGCCATGAACCGAAGGGTTGAGTTTATAATAGTAGAGTAGAAACTGAGGAATGGAGATGCAAAGTTCGCGTCTCAAAAGCCTGCTCTCAATTGCCTGCATGTGTGCGAGTAATCGAGGGGATTGAAGAAATCAATAAACTTCTTTAACAGTCATTCTGATAAGGGGTGATTATTGGAGTTGCGACCGGTCATTAGATGGTAGATGAGAGTCCCGATATTACAGAATCTCTGATTCATGCTCAGGGAAGTCCTATGGTCGTTACCGATGGGGAGCGCATCAGTTTCGCCAACCGGAAGTTCCTTTCTCTATTCGAGCTTGTATCCGTGGACAGTCTATCTTCGTCGGGAAGGCGACTTTATCACCGATTTGTTCCAGGGAAGGGTACCATCTGTAGCGATGATCATCCTTGCAAAGACGATGGGGACTGGCTCAAGCAGGTGCGAAGCAATGACCTGCAAGGAAAAGTTAGCATTCTTGTGATTCATCCCGGTGCAGGTCATGCCTTTCAATCCACTTTTTTGCTCCAATCTTCCTCTATCCCCGGAAGCGATTCATATATAATAACGTTTACGGATATCTCTCTGCTGGAGTCTATGTACAGTGTCCAGCGAGATCAGCTTCCTGCTGTACATCCAGAACCGCAGGACGATAAATCTGTTTCCTCAATTCCCGGTTCCGCAATTCGATATGAAGTTCTTTTTCAATCCAGTGCCGATGCTCTTTTCGTTCTTGCTTTAAAGAATGATATCGTGCAACCTTATATGCTGGCCGTAAATCGTGCGGCATCTGCAATGCTTGGCTATAGTTCCTATCAACTGGCCAGTATGCGATTTTCTGCTATCCGGCTTTTCGGAAATCTGGAAGAGCCATTAATGATTGAAAGCATTCCGACCATGGGGCTTGTGATGAATGTTGACCTGCTCAGTGCGTCAGGAGAACAAATTCCCTGTGAACTCAGGGTCACGCGATTCCGCGAGGATGATCTGGAACTGCTTCTTGTATCGGCAAGAGATATTTCTGATCGAATCCGTCTGGAACAGGAGAGTCGCGAGAGGGAACGTCTGATCAGCCATCAGTCAAGAATGGCATCCATGGGAGAAATGATAGGTGCCATTGCTCACCAGTGGAGGCAACCATTAAGTGCCATTTCATTGCTTGTCCAGGATCTGGATGATGCTTTCGAATATGGTGAGCTAGATCGTGATTATATGAAGGAATCCACTTCCAGAGTAATCGACCAGATCGATTTTATGCTGACCACCATAGATGATTTTCGAAATTTTTTTCGTCCGAACCTGTTGCGTACCCCTTTTGAATTACAGGATGCTGTGGAAAAGGTGATTCGCCTGCTGGATTCCCGTTTCAAAACCCAGAATATCACTATTCAATTCATGAAGCATAGTGACAAAAAAGTTCTGGTCGATGGATATCGCAATGAGTTGCAGCATGTGATTCTGAATATTCTGAACAATAGTAGAGAGGCCATACTGCAGAAACGAAAAGAAGGTATTTCTTTTGCCGGTCAGATCACCATTGATATAACACCTTACCATGAGAGTTCTTCGATTACTGATGCTGAATACAATCGCGTACTTCTTGTTTGTGACGACAACGGGCCGGGGGTAACTTCTTCCGTACTGGAGCATCTTTTCGAGCCTTACGTTACCACCAAGGGGGAAAGTGGAACCGGCATAGGGCTTTATTTAAGTAGAATGATCTTAAGAAAAATTGGTGCCACCATTCATATTGAAAACAGACCCGAAGGCGGTGCCCGGGTTACTCTGGATCTACCCGGCAATATCATTATAATAGGGGAGTAAGAGAACGGTGAACAGTCAGGGAATTTCCCTCCAATGAGAATCTCAATTCATAGAATCTGTCTTTAGTTCTCCCGGTGCCTCTAACTTTGTTTTTAATGTAATTGTAAATTTCCCCATTGCGGACTCTGAAGGTTTTTGATTTGCATTGCTTTTGGCCTCCACTTTCCACTGGAATACTCCTGTATCCAGCAGGCTCAGCTCCGTAAGTGAGTACTGGGGTCGGCTCACCTTCTCGCTGAAAATCTCACGGTTATCGCGAAAAAGATGGAAGGTATATTCGCTGGCGCCCGGGACCGGACTCCATCTGAACTCCAGAGTATCACGTGTAGTCATGTCTACAACCGATCCGGGCACCGGTAAAAGAAGCTTTGCTTTGGTTAGCTCCTGTGGCTTTGTCGATATTGCAGGCTGTTGTGTTTTCTCTTGAGGAGTTCTGGCAGGCGACGGTACCGGAACTTCCGGCGTTTCCTTTTTTACTATTTGATTCTGGATACGAAAAAGTGCCGTCTTTGAATAGGGAGTTGCTTTTCGATTTTCATCAAATGCGCGGACTTTCCAGAAATAGGTACCAGGAGGCAAGAAACGGTTCAGAATAATGTGATTCCCGTTCAGCTTTTCCTGCCATACAATTTTGTTGAATGTCGGGTCGCTGGAGACCACCAGTTCCGATGTCATGAGTTCTTCATCCATATCCCATGTGAAAAGGACTGAGGGATTTTCCTCCGGTTGTTCAATAAGGACTCTGTGAGCCGGATAACGTGGAAAAGGGGACGTGATCTCTGACTTTCGCATTACACGGAAGCGGCGATGGCCGGGAAGCTGAAACTCCCCCTGATTGGAGGAGATTGGCTCCACGGACCAGAAATAGTCTCCTTCAGGAATACTCACGGATATGCGATTGATTTCCACGGGGATTTCTTGTACCGGTTTGCCACTGGTGTCTCCCTTCCATATGCGCAACATATAGCCGGGGGCGGAAACATCCTCCCATGAAAAAAAGATATGGCTTTCCCTTATAGCATAACGGAAGGTTTCTCCATCCACAGGTGCAAACAGCTCTATGGCCCTGGACGGCAAAAGCGAAAATCGACGTATGGAGGGTATCTCTTCTTCTTTATCGCGCAACTTCACCCGCCAGTAGTAATATCCCCGGGAGAGAGGGATGGCGAATTCCATATCGTTCACCTCAACGCGTCGGATCCCTTTTTGAAAGGAGCTATCATCGGAGATTTCCAGAATAAAGGGACCCTTCTCACGGCTGAACCATTGAAAGTTTACTGAGAGAGATCCGGTCGAATAAAAGAGCTTTCCTCCATCCGGGGGGGTCACCGGGACAACGGAAAGGGGAAGCTTTTCCAGTTTTCCCTTTGATATCTGGAAAGTTGTTCCAGGTTGAATCTCCTCTTCTCTGTCGTTTAGTCTCAGCCTGGCATGGCCTGACCTCGCTTCGATATTCACTCCGTTTTCGCTCAATGTGAATCTTGCTGTGCCATCCTGTAATTGAATTTCGTCCTGGCCAGCTTTCACGGTTGCCGGCGTTGACGAACTTCCATGGTTCATTTCTATGGAACCGCTCTTCAACTCAATCGCTGGCGTACTGGATTCCAGAAGACTCAATACCACCATACTATCTGGATCAAGGCCAATTCTGGCTCCCTGCTGGAGGGTTATAGACAGGGAAGAGTCGTGGTCTGTTCGAATCCAATCCAGCTCATAGAGAGAAGCTTTGCTGATCAACTTCTCCCAGAGCACGCTCCGGTTTGATTTTCTTCTGGTGATATTGTACGCATTTTCTACATGACCGAGGACTACACCACTGTCGTTGCTATGGACCTGAAAGGAAAAATAGAGCAATGTGGAAAAAACCGTTATGGAAATTCCACTCGTGATAAGAACGATGGTGTCGGAACGAGAGAGTTTCATCGACAGCTTTATCCTTTTTTAGTCGTGGGAAGCGTAGATTGATCAGCAAGCGTATCAGAAGAACGCTCCAGAGACTCCTTGACTTTTGCCTCATCATACACTATACCCAGAAGTTTGCGCAGGTCATTCAAATCAACAGGGCGGTTGGGGTCATCTTTCAAGCCCAGGACTGCATAGACCACCTCTGGATTGGATTTTCCCTTAATACTGATCGGAGGCATCTCCACCACGGCAAAATGGTCTTTCACTTCCTGGTAGGTTGGTGAAGAGATAAGTATATCCGTACCAAAGTGTTTATTTAAAAACTCTATACGATTGGCAAGATTCACAGTATCTCCGATCACGGTGAACTCCAGTTTTGATTCTGAACCGATCTGGCCGGCAATGACCGGACCCATATTGATTCCAATGCCCATCTGCAACTGGGGATAGTCACTATTCTCATGACGTTTGTTCAGCCCTAAGAGAGCCATGCGCATGTTCAATGCAGAGCGCACAGCAAGAAGAGCATCGTCCTCTCGAACCTGGATCGTGCCCCAGTGGGCCATAATAGAATCGCCGATGAACTTATCGACGACCCCGTGCTGATTGTGGACGCAGGAGACCATCTCGGTGAAATATGCGTTGAGAATATCTACAACGACGACGGGATCTCTAGACTCGGCGAGCCCGGTAAAGTTGCGAAGGTCGCAGAACAGAACCACCGCGCGTTTTGTTTCTCCCCCCAGTCTGATCTTCCCATGGATTGCCTGTTCCGCAATCTCGCGATTCACAAACTTGCCGAAGGTATCTTTAATTAACTCCCGTTCTTCCAGTCCCCGTGCCATGTGGATGAAGGATTCAGTGAGAATCCCAATTTCATCTCGCGTGGTTGGCTCAATCTCTATTCTATATTTCCCCTGTTCAATGGCGTGGGTGGCCTCTACCAGACGTACAATGGGATTGGAGAGTGTCCTGGAGAAAAAGAAAATTGCAAGAAAAGCAAGCGTCAATACGATCAAAAGAATCCAGATGTTCTGCCTTTGAATGAGATAGACCGCCTCAAATACATGATTTGCCTCCACCGTGGAAATGATTCCCAATCGCGCAAACTGAATGGATTGAAAGGAGCCTAAATACTCAATGTTGTTATAAGAATAACGATGGGATCCGTTGCCAATGGGTGATGCCAGCATTCTGGCAACAATCGGAAGATCTACCCTGGAGGGTCTGGAGAGGGTTTCGTTTTCATCTGTATGCACGATAACGTACCCGCGATCATTGACGAGCATGATCTTAAAAATGCCTGCCTGACTTCTGGAAAGAAACGTCTTGAGTAAAGGTGATGAGTCCATAAGTGCCACTAGCACTCTGTCTGGAGATTCCGGGTCTTTGAGCGCCATACCCATAATAGGGAGATGGAAGGTAGGAGAGAAGTTGTCCACCACAACCTCA
>JBNLFC010000285.1:0-5262 GCA_050305335.1 Leptospirales bacterium | reverse complement strand
TCGATGAAATTTTGAAATCCAGCGATCGCTTCATCAAAGCTATGGAGCATTTTATAGCCACGCTAGAGTAGAGTTTGTCTGGAAGCGAAATCCGTGATTATTATGGGTCATCTACCATACAATGTACGCCGCTTTTCTCTTGCTCGGACGGCAATGTCCCCTCATTGCTGTTAAATGCTTCGCCTCTTTGTCGCACTTGATCTGCCAGATTATATTATCGACGATCTTACCCATCTTTTTCACGGCATTCCGGATGCAAGATGGTCCCATCCGGAAAACCTTCATATAACGTTGAAGTTTATTGGAGAAACCGGGTTAAATAAAGTAGAGGCCATTGAAGATGCTCTGAAAGGCATTGAGATGAAAAGCTTTGACCTGACGCTTGCTGGCCTGGGGAGCTACCGAAAATCAACAATGACCCCGATTCTCTGGGTGGGAGTGGAAGAAAGCAGCCCGTTGCAGTCGCTGAAGCGGGAACTTGAAAAAACTCTGGGTCGTCTTCAAATTCCTGTAGAAAAAAGAGCCTTTCATCCTCATCTTACCATCGCCCGTATGAAACGCTTTCATCACGAACGCATGGAATATTATATGAATCAGTATGCAGATTACAGGTCAAAAACGTTTCGAATTGACTCCTTTCAATTGTATTCCAGTCAATTACGTCGAGAGGGTCCTGTTTATACGTTGAGGGAAAGTTACCTTTTAATATAGGTTGGTCTAATTCGAGGGAGCGGACTATGATTTACGTGTTTCTTTTTTTTGCCATATCACTGGTATTATTTCTCATCTTTGAGACCAGAGGCAATGCGCTAAAATCGTTCTTTTTTAAGGCCACGACCAGCTTTGCTTACACCCTCTTCGCGATCATAATATTTATGAACCGGGCTACTTTACCATCTTCGATGGATTCCCTGAGCCAATCTTTTGTCCAGTATTCTGGCCATGTTTTAGCCGGACTTGTCTGTGGCATCATCGGTGATTTGATACTGGCATTGCGCCCCATGGCAAAGGCGGAAAAGGAGCAGGAAGTCATTTTCGCAGGAATGGTCGCTTTTGGTCTGGGGCATTTATTCTACATTATCTCCATAATAGCACTGGCAGGACTCTATCATCAAGCAATACTTGTATCTTTGGCGATCAGTGCGATCATTATTATTGCAGGAAAATTGAGCGGCATGCAATTTCGAAAACTTTTGATTCCAACCGCTCTCTATTCTTTTCTCCTGTTATTGTTTGCGGCAGAAGCCTTTTACGGATACCTCCATTCAGAAAAGAATCCTTTCTGGATTACATTAGTGGTCTCTGCCGTTCTTTTCGTACTTTCAGATCTAATGTTATCGTTGATCTACGCTGGACCGAAGGAAAAAATCAAAGGGATCACCCAGAAGGTAGTAGCAGTGATCAGTCTGGTTTTGTATTACTCTGCGCAAATGGGAATTGCTTTCACCTTTTACCTGTTTGAAAACTGATTCATTGCGGCAATGGAGTTGGTGATCCTGGCAAGCTCTTCTGGCCAATCTGCTCCCACAAGTAGCAAAAGATTCGGTCACTCTGGAGTTGTGATCAGTATTATCATCTATTGGTTTGTGATTTAAAGTCTTCTCTTTGAATTCTTGCAATCACATCCTTTGCATGCAACCTTGCCAGGGTTATAGCACTATCTTCAAAACTTGTAAATGCAACGAATGGTAGCAAATACCACGCGCTAAGCCTCTGGATAGAATCCTGGTTTCGTGAATATGTTTGAATGTACTTTCCTTTGTAGTAAAGATGAGCCTTCATTGATACTTCAAATTTGCTGCGCAAAGGCACAGTGGTGATTGTTAGATAGTAAAAAACATAATTCATAACCCATAGCGGCATGTTCACCTGCTGGTAGGTATCCTCAAAGCGTATGTGAAAATCCCCTGGCATCTCGGTTCCATTGTTTATGGTTACGATCTGAAAATAATTCATCGCTTCAATCTCTTCCTTTGCCGCCATTGCCAGCTGATCCGAGCAACTTCCCGTGCTATTTTTTTGGTGAACATCCAGCGCGGAATAGGAGATACTGAGACTTTCTAGTTCAGGAGTGTCAGAAATCCGGGGTTGCAGATACCTGTCGCGAGATGCATAGGTAACACATGAGGATATAAAAAAAACAAGGCTGAGGATGATTGTCGAAATTCGCATTAAGAGCCTGTCCCAAAACAGGCTCTTTGTGGCACAGGATGTGCCACCACCTGCGAAATTTTATCAGAAATTGAGCAAAGGTGTGAGGAAATTGGAAGCTTTGCTTTCAATTTCCGTTTTTGTCCCAAAAAGCCATGGATGGGTTGGGGGACATACTCTAGAGTAAATTTTGTTTTACTGGAATGGCTCAATGACATAACTGAATCCCGTTTAACGATTTCGCCACACAACTCGCATGGCAGTAGAAGCAATCCTGGTTCCGCAGGTATAAAAACCACCTCCAGTGGTTCTACATAGAGCGTCCATTTTTGTTACCAGTTTGCCATTTCTGTAAAACCATATTTCATATGGAACAGAAAGTGCTCCATCCTCAGAAAAGAATTCGGGGGAAAGGGAGACTCTGATTGAGTACTTTGACAGAGCAGGCACATCATCCGTCCAGGGCGCTCGAATGACAGCAAACCTTCTGATCTCCAGATAGTATGGCAACAGTTCCTGTACTTTTTCTTCCATAAGATTCAGGGCATGGGCACGACTGTGTTCGCGAACAGATAGAGAAGGGCGATCTATAATTACAGAAATTTCGCCCCAGTACCCTTTGTAATTCCTTGCTATCAATAGCTCAGGAAAGGCTAAAATGATTACCGTCAGAATGAGTTTTGCATACGACTTATTTCTGCTCATCAAATTTTTCATAATACAAATGGAAACGCAATTCTGCAAAGCATAGGCTGTTTCGAACCATCTCAATGGAAGATGAAATATGATACGACACAAACACTATGGGTCAATGAAAAAAAGACCGGTCGATCCGGCGTCTCGCTCCTGCAGCTTTCTACGAATTGACTGACGGTTTTGATGCTACCTTCGTTTGCGCGAAAGAGGAACGGAAAAGCCATCTGCGTACACGGGCTTTGCCAAAAACGTTCACGGCAAATGTAGTCAAAAGAATGCGAGCGTCCATCCACAAAGACATATTCTCACGATAAAACTCATCCATTAACCATGAGACTCTCGCACCATGCCCTCCATAGAGCTGTGCCAGTCCTGTAATGCCTGGTTGAATGTCCCAGCGTTTTATGTGCCAGCTGTCGTTCCATCCCAGACGCAAAACGTCTGCTTCTGTTAAAGGACGCGGACCCACTACGCTCATCTCACCCCGCACGATATTAATGATTTGTGCGATTTCGTCCAACCCTGTTGAACGCAAAATGCGACCTATGGCTGTGACCTGACCATTTTTCATGGTTCGAAATTTATAAATATAGAAAGGTTTTTTTCCTTTTCCCAGACGCTTCTGACGAAAAAGAACAGGCGCGCCATCCAGCAGCCTGATGCTAAAAGCAATAGCTATCAGAAGCCAGGATGTCAGAGGCAGGCCAACAAGCGTAGCAATTGCGTCAAACCATCTTTTCCATTGCATATATGCCTCCCATTTCTTCTCCAGTATCAGTTTGACCATCCAGCATCATTTCCAATGCGCCGCGCATCATGCCCAGCAGGCCACTGAATATTAACAAATTCCAGAGCGGTTCTGCCTTCTTCCAGCCTGTAGTGTAGGCAAAGTGGCGCAAGCGTTGGTTGATGCTGTCGTGGTGCTGGCTGGATTGAAAAATATTGGTCCAGGAGTAGAAACTGCCATAGGCCAGCTCATATCCCACTTTCAACTGGCTTGCTGTCATTCCCTGCGGCTCAAAGACTACATGACGGGTATCGTACAGTTCCCAGTTTTGTGTTAAAATGCGACCTTCCTCTTCCATTTGCTTGTAATACGCTGTTCCCGGATAGGGAGTCGCAATGTGAAACGTTGCCGTGGTAATGCCTCGTGATACTGCCCACTCTACGGTTCTGGCAAAGACATCAGGTTTGTCACCGTCCAGCCCGAAAACAAAACTGCCATTGATTTTAATACCCAAGCTATGCAATCGTTGAATGGCTTGATCGTAATTATGGTTCAGATTCTGTTGTTTATTGGAAAAATGCAAAGCACTGCTGTTGATGGACTCAAACCCGATAAAGAGACTGCGCAAACCTGCCTCCGCAGCCTTTTCAATCAAGTCGCCTTTCAGTACAGCATTCACGGTGGCCGCTGCCTGAAACAGACGGCCCATGCCTTGCATGCCTGCAAATAGCTCCCGGGCAAACGGAGGACTTCCCAGCAAATGATCGTCCAGAAAGTATAAATGTTTGCCCGGTAAACTCTCAATTTCAGCCAGTGCGTTATCCACTTTCGTTGTGTAAAAAGATTTTCCATCCTGGAAAAATGCATCCTTGTAACAAAAATTACAGTGATGGGGGCAACCTCGCGTTACCACCAGAGAATTGGGTACCAGATATTTTCGCCTTTTGATCAAGTCCCGTCTGGGCATGGGAGTATAATCAAGATTGCGTTCCCTGGAACGATAGATCGGTAGGTGCTTTTTTTGCCGATAATCGCTCAAAAAACGGGGAAAACTTTCTTCGCTCGGACCTATAAAAATTGTATCCGCGTGTCTGGCAGCCTCATCTGGCAAAGATGTTATATGCAAACCACCCAGACATACATGACACCCTTTTGCGCGATAGTGGTCGGCGATCCTGTACGCCCGCAAAGCATTTGTGATGTAGACCTGAATGATCACCAGATCGGGGTGATCATCAAGAAAGAGTGGTTCCACATGCTGGTCCACCAGCTCAACATGATCGGAATCATCTACAAACGCGGCCAACGTAGCCAACCCCAGAGGTGGGAAAAGAGAATATTTGATGGGTCGCCATTGGGGCGAACCAGCCTCCTGCAAAGAGGGTAAAATCATTTTAATATGCATGAAATCTCCTTGATCGAACCGAAGCTAAACTTAATTGCCAGACATGGAGAGATTATGTTCCGATTGTGAGGAGGGTGTGAGTGAAAAGTGAGGCCAGCCACCCGAGGATAAAAACTGCTTTTAAAGAAATATTTCTACACACCACCGAGAGTAAATCTTGTGATTTCTGGTGCTGTATTCCTCCGGACGGGAACGCTGTGACCCAATCCACGATTTACATACAAGACAGCACTCTTTCCCGGAATATCGCTACTGTACTTTCCACGTATGTATTTTCTATTTC
>JBNLFC010000284.1:0-5302 GCA_050305335.1 Leptospirales bacterium | reverse complement strand
ATGCCATCGATTTAAATATGGGATGTTCGGTAAAAAAAATCGCCGCACGTGGTGCCGGAGCGGCTCTGCTAAGAAATCCGCTCAAAGCTGGTGAAATTGTACAGGAATTGACTGCAGTCCTTTCCATTCCGGTCACTGCCAAAATTCGATTGGGCTGGAGCCAGACGGAGCGCAATTATCTCGAGGTAGCCCATATTCTTGAAGAGAGCGGTGCGGCCATGATTTCGGTCCATGGTAGGACAAAGGACCAGCACTATTCGGGTGAGGCAGATTGGGATGCTATTGGAGAGATTAAGGCTCGCTCAAAAATTCCTGTGCTGGGAAACGGAGACATCTGCAAAGCATCACAGATTGTACAACGAATGCAAACTTACGGGTTAGACGGTGTTTTGGTCGGCCGTGCTGCAATCGGGAATCCATTCATCTTTGCCATGAAGGATCGCACGGAATTGAAAAAACGTGAAGTTGTCGAAGTGGCCCTGTCTCACTTAAAAGGGATGGTCCGGTTTTATGGGGAGTCGTCAGGGGCGATTTTGTTTCGAAAACATGCCGTGAAATATTTTCGCTATTTCGCAGATTCGTCCAGTTTGCGTCAGAGCCTGGTTCAGTGTTCCACAATGGAAGACTATGTTCGCGCCTGTTTATCGTTTATTGCCGATGAACCGGAAGGAACTGTCTTGTTTCGACGAAATGCCGAACCATCTGCGAGCTTTTCTGGTTATCTCGGTAGAGGTGCAATGTGATCCGTAAGATTATTTGTAAATTTTATCTTTTGTTTCGAATCTTTCCTTACCTGGCAAAAGGGACGAGACTCTTTGCCAGAGAATCATATTCTCTTCTTTTAGCCACAATTCTACTGGCCTGCCCTACTTTTATGGGGCTGCCATTGCATGGGGAAGGGACGGCAAAAAACGGAATGGTGGTCAACAGCATTCGTTTTATCGTAGGCGATGTCGCCATTACGGAAATGGATATTACCTCAATGGAATCCAGATTGCTGCATATGAAAAGGGGCAGGGTAAGGGGAAAAAGCATAAGGACACAAGCTATAGACGAGCTGATCTCCAGAGCGATCGTGGAGATGGTGGCAAGAGAGGAGTCTATCATTGTTTCCGACGCACGCATAGATAATGAGCTGAGAAAACGTATGCAGATGACCGGTATCGAAGATGAAAGTAAATTTCATGCTGCAGTAGAGCGTGAAACCGGAATGAGCTTTGAGGACTGGGTTGATGATATGCGTTATGAGATTAAAAAAAGGCAGGTAATACAGATTAAGGTGAATGTCCCTCTGCCTGATGAACAGGAGATCAGGAAATTTTATAATGCGAACCGTTCTCAAATTGGCTTCGAAGTAAGCTATCGTGAAATCATACTTAAGCCCAGAAACAAACAGATTCCCGAAGAAAAGCGGGTATCTGACCTTGCCGCGAGAATTGTCGCAGAGGTGAATAGAAACCCCGCTCGATTCGACATACTTGCTCGAACTACTCCTGAAAATATATCTCCATTAAAGTCAGCGGGCGGGTTGCAAACTTTTATTCCTCTGCAGGAGATTGCCTCACAAAATCCCATTCTGGCCGGTATTCTTTTCAACCAGGCTCCCGGTCGAAGAGCGACAACCTTCCGGGATCCGCTGGGACGCTATGTAATTGTTCGCACCGAGGCAAGAAGACCTGTATCTCTTGATCGGGTGCAAGAAATGATTCGCCAGCGGATTTATTTTGAAAAAGAAGAGAAAGCCTTTGATGAATGGATGGAAAAGCGAAAGAAAGAGGTCGTAATAAAAGAAATCAAGTCCTGATCTGGATGAATATGAATCGCAAAACGAATTCTACTGCAAATAGACCGGAGGCCGCGCTGATTTTTTTTACCGGCAATGAGAAAGTCAGAAAGCATCCTGATTTCGCATTTCTGCTTGAGTCTCACCTGAATAAAATCGAAAAGCTGTGGGGTAATATCCCGGTTTTTTCCAATGTAGAGCTCCCGGGGGTATCGGCGCGAACGGGAAATGAACTGGAAATTCTTCGAGAGATATTCTCTACTCCGGGTGAGGGGAATGAGGATGATTATGTGGTGCTTTTCTATAACCTTGCTCCCTTTCTGGATTCGAATATTGCGGCGCAACTGGAAGAACTCCATTACAAATTTGTAGCACATTATACGCTTTCAGAGAATGTGCCGCCCGGGTTTGCGCCGGATCTTGTGTCTCGATCCCTTCTGCCATTCATAACTCATCAAAAAAGGGCAACACTCAGGGAAGAAATGCTTACAAATTTGCAGGATTACGATGTAGAACTCCATTTCGGCCTGCCAGATTTACGAATTTACCGTCTTGACCTGTCAGGAGCCAATCTCTGTTCTCTTGAAAAAAGTGGGGGAGTACACCGAAAGAATCCAGAGCTCAACTTTGATTTGCTCGAGGAGTATCTGAAAAACAATCCTGCTCTGGTGTCACAGATTCCTGCATGCATTGAGGTTGAATGGACCTCACGTTCGGACCTTTACCCTGTCTGGTTTTTGCGCGATAGTTCCGGGGAGGCTTTCGACCTTTCGCTGAAATCATGGAAAGCTTTTTTGCAAGAGCTTTCGCAGGTGGCCAGTTGCGCTTATACTATGGTTCTGGGAGGAGAGGGTGATCCTATGAAGCATCCTGATTTTTTTCAGATGCTGGCGGCTACTCTGAAGAGCGATTCTCTGGAAACACTTTTCCTGGAGACATTTGCAACCCAACTCGATCCTGAAGCTTTTCAAGCAATAGAGGCAATGGAGGGATCTGAAAAAATAACAATCATAGTAAGATTCTCTACCCTGGATAGGGAAAAATATCGGCATCTTTATCGCGGTGACCGATTTGCAGATGTAAAGGCGCATCTGGATGCAATGAATTCCCTTAAACAGGAGGGAAGTGTTCATATTCCAGTTTACGTAGAATTGATGCGCATCCTTGAGGTGGAGGATGAAATTGATGCCTTTTTCAAATACTTTGATGCTACCTCCCTGGTTCCTCTCGCACAAAAATACAATACCAGGGCCCATCGTTTACCGGAAAGAAGGGTGGCCGATCTTTCTCCTTTAGACAGGACATTTTGCTGGCATCTTGCCCGGGATCTGTATGTGACCGGGGAAGGCAAAATACCGGTGTGCAGACAGGATCCCCTTGCGCAAGGGCAGTGCCACACGGTGGGAGATTCTTTATTGGACGTGATTAAAAAACATGGAGAGTGGTTTGCATGTTCTCTGAGAGGCGATCACGCGTCCATTCCTGCACCTTGCTTGCAATGCGATGAGTGGTACACTTATATCGCATAAAAGATACATGGCTGTGAGATCAGTTTTTATTGTTCTCCATAAACTAAGGATGGATAACATTACTACTGCTTCGTCGGTAAAGTCTGGCGATAGGGACTTATGCGAAAGTATATGAAAAATTAATGGTAGATAAAAAAATTAAAAGGGGGATCCTGATGCGAAGAAATTGTTACCGGCAATGCAGGCTTTTCTTCTTTTTTTTTGCAAATCAGAGACCGTCATTCAACTTTTTATTTCCAGAGATTCGGGCATATATTAAAATCCTGTCATGATAAAAAATGAAGATAAGGAATATTTCGCCACTCCTCTGACTCTGGCAGTATTGATGGAGGGGGGGCTCGGGCTCATTGCAGTTCTCGTGGGCTGGATGTTTTCCCGGCAGATACTGCTGGCAATCCACTGGAGCCTGGACGATTTGCTTCTCGCGGCCGTAGTAACACTTCCTTTAATCGGATTTTTTCTGATCACTCAGTTTTTGCCCATGGACGCTTTTCTGGAGATTCGCGCCAGACTTTTTCGTTTGCTCAGCCCCATCTTTGGTAATCTTTCTATTGTAGATCTTGCTCTAATTTCGCTGCTATCAGGTATTGGAGAGGAACTGCTCTTTCGCGGATTGATCCAGGAAGTCTCGTCCGCTCATCTGGGACTCTTCTGGGGGATTCTTCTGACCAATCTGATTTTTGCTTCCATACACCTTGTCACGAGACTCTATGCACTACTTGTATTCTTTCTCGGAGCGTATCTGAGTTACACCTTCTACTTCACAGGCAATTTAATGGTGCCTATTTTGATACATGCTCTCTATAACTACTTTTCCTTCGTTTTTTTCCTTAAAATCAGGGATGAGAAAAAGGCCCTTGGAGCTTTTCTGGACAAAGGTGATGGTGTATAGCCGTTCGTAATCCGTCTCATTCTTTTTACATAGCAACCGATATTGATTGTAGATGAACGGTAAAAAGACGGCGATTTTCATCCAGGCCAGGAGCAATTCCACCCGATTGCCCGGCAAAATATTTGCACCGATTCCGGAGGGGGGCGCATGCCTTCTGGAGCATATCTATCAGAGAATGTTGATGGTGCATGGCGTAGACCACGTTGTGGTGCTCTCTCCTCACGGGGACGAGCAACTGATGCAATTCTGTCGCCAGCGACAAATCGAGTTTTATTCAGGACCTGCGGAAGACGTAAGGGAGAGATATCGTATGGCTGCACGATACTATGACACGGATTATATAATTCGTGCCACAGGTGATAATCCCTGTGTAGATCCGGACGTCGCCACCCTGACTCTGCGTGAATTGATTCATCGCGAATGTGATCTTTTTTCTTATGCTAATCTTCCCCTGGGCATAGCTGTAGAAGCATTTACTCGTTCTGCTCTGGAGAGTGAGGCAATTCCTGCGGCTGCGGAGCATAAAGAGCATGTTTCCCTGCATATCAAACACAACCCTTCTTATTTCCACGTAATTCATGAGGAGCATCCCGTTGCTTCGGGAAGGGAAGCGCTTCCCAGATTGACGGTCGATACACCTGAAGATCTGGAAGTGGTTCGTGGGATTTACAATAGACTGGGCGAACGATTTTCAGTGTCAGATATTCTGAGTCTTTTTGACTCTTATCCCTCCCTTTTTCATGGAAATAGCCATGTCCGTCAGATCGTCTTTCCAATGAAAGATGTGAAAAAGAGATGATTGCTGTCTATGGGGGAAAGCGTTCCCGCAAATAAACAGAGATCCATTGCCATCATCGCGGGCGTCGGACCCCGCTACGGCGGCGGTCATATTACCCGGATGAGAGAGCTGATTCACTATCTCAGCGGAATTCCACAAGCAGTCCGCCTTTTTCCGCTCACGGAAGAGACCATTTCCAGTGAATTCGCAATGAGTATGGGCGAATCCATTTCTATCTGGGTGTTGGATGCAAGGGATGTGGATCCCACTGCTCTTCTTTCAGTCGCTTCTGTTCTGGCGCTTGACAATCGGTGGTATGG
>JBNLFC010000283.1:0-5304 GCA_050305335.1 Leptospirales bacterium | reverse complement strand
ATCATCGGTGGCCACAAATTCAGTCAAGAAAGTTTCAGCGAGCAGCTTGTTTTCGCTCAGCGCATTGACCATGAAGCCCTGTACACCCAGGAACGGACCACCGCTGTCGGGGAAGGGACCACACTGGAAGGGCACACCGGATGCAGTCAGGAGTTCGGCATACTCCGATCCTATTCCCCGAACCCGCATCATGTCGATATGGTTCACCCACGAGGTAACCAACTTTTCAGAAAGCCCGGCTCCTTTCGCAATTTCGGAACGCCCCGCAGCAGTGGAGCCTCTTTTCAACAATGAACCTGGAGAACGGATCCCAGCCTTCCTCAGATTGCCTGCATATTTAGAACCAATACAACCTATGTATTCCAGTTTAGCCATTTTACTAATCTCCCCTTCTTAACTAACAGGTTGTTGAACAAAGCCCTTCCATAGACTCTGTCAACCATAGAAATATCGGCAATGCCGGTATTTCTCACTGAAGTCCTGCATCCTTGCAAGGTCAGCAGGCTTTCTGTCAAACAGCCTGAGACAATGTCATCTCTCAGCCATCCATGGTTTTGAAATGATAAACCGCCCGGTGAAGCAAACTTCCAGAATGCCTCTTCCCTGACTGAATTTAAAAAAATCTCCCAGGGCTCCGCACAACATATGCGGCAACAACACACTACTTCAGGATGAATCCTTCTTACTGGCCAACCCATCCTTTAGCAATTAGACAACTCTGGTGCACAGTCAATCATCGATCATTCGGATGATTGACTTGATTTTATCTTTCAAGATCGATGGATACAATCCAATTATCCATCGCTGTTCCATATCTACAAGATGAATACGCGATAACCTTTCTTTTTTTTATTGTGAATATCTATTAATGTCACTTCTCGCGATCTTTCTTCAGTAGAAGTTCTACATTGATCACCCGTAGTTTCTCATTCCCGGCTGCTTTCAGCAACTATAAGTAACAACTAAGGTAGCTTTCACCTGACGTTATCCTTTCAAACGCATCATAAAAACTGAATCAATCATTTGTGACGGGAAATGCATAATCCCTTTATATAAAAATCTAAAAAGTTCGTCCAGCAGAAATGGAATATTGCAAACCGTCATATTTCACCAAAATCACGCAGGTTTTGCACAACTTTTTCTAATCAATTATTCAAAGCCGCGGAATTCACAGTGATATAGATCGATCCGGCGTAGCATCAACCCTGGACAGAGTCAGGGTAAAATAAAAGGAAGGGAACCCCCTTCCTGATCAATTCTGGCACTGGCACATCCATGGCAACATCAGGGAATCCATGGATGCGCAGCTCAGCATAAATATCAATCAACCGGACGAATCGGCTTTCAGTCCGAACTGTGCAACCGCCAGAAGAGCAATGGGGACATTGTAAGGAGACACGGATACATAATTCAAACCTTCACCCATGCAGAAGTCAATGTTCACAGGATCTGCCCCATGTTCGCCACAGAGTCCTAGCTTGATATCAGGTCTTGTCAGCTTTCCCCGTTCGGTGGACAGCTTGATCAACTCCTTTACAGGATCTACCAGAACCTGAAATGGATTATGGGGGAGAAGGTCATATTCTGTATATGCGGGAAAAAATGAGGTAACGTCATCACGGCTGAGGCCCATTGTAGTCTGTGTGAGATCATTGGTGCCGAAACTGAAAAATTCTGCGTAGCGAGCAAGTTCGTCCGAAGCTAGAGCGGCGGCCGGCAATTCAACCATAGTCCCCACTTTGTATTGCACATGATCACCGTATTCTTTAAATACTTCTTCCGCAACATCACGCACGCCTTTAATGTATTTTCCTTCAATACGCTTACCGTTGCGAATCATATTGAGTTCACTGGGGCTCATTACAATAGGGATCATAATTTCAGGAACTACTTCAGTACCCTCTTTCTTCAACTTAAGTGCTGCTTCAAAAATTCCCCTGACCTGCATCTCATAGATTTCCGGAGTAGTAATGGCGACACGACAGCCGCGATGCCCCAGCATTGGATTGAATTCATGGAGCATCTCAATACGCTCCTCCAGGTCGGCACGGGAGTACTGTACACCTCTTCCGTCCAGAAATTTGAAAAACTCATTTCGTATATTCTCATTTCGAGGTAAGAACTCATGCAATGGAGCATCCAGAAGACGAATGGTCACCGGATAAGGGGCCATGGTTTTGAAAAGATCGTAAAAATCCCCCCTTTGCAGCGGTCTAAGATCATTCAATGCAGCCTCTCGCGTGGATTGGTCTTGAGCAAGGATCATTTCCCGGAAGCGATTGATCCGGTCGTCCTGGAAGAACATATGTTCCGTTCGACACAGACCAATGCCCATGGCGCCCATCTTTCTTGCGACAATAGCATCACGACCGAGGTCAGCGTTGGCCCGAACAAGAAACGATGGCTTGATGAAACGTTTTACTATATCGATAAACTCAACCAATCCATTGGAATCAATATCAGGGTTGATCAGCTGAGCTTTTCCCAGTGAGAGTGAAGGCTCCTTGTAGACCGGGACATCCAGTGTTACATAATCCCCTTCTTTTACAATGTGCCCGTTCAATTCAAACTGCCGGTCACCGATGCGAATCGCGGGATTGATCATTGCCACTTTTCCCAGGGAGCGCGCCACTACAGGTGCATGGGATGAGTATCCACCCTCAACTGCAATCACACCCCTGCCCACCTCAATCGCTTTCACATCTTCTGCAAAGGATGATACCACGCAGAGAATCATCCGTGTATCCTCCCCACGTTGCTGTGCTTCGCGGAAAGCTTCCATAAGTTTGTTGGCCGAAAAGTAGACTCTGCCAACTGCAGCCCCCGGTGCACCGCCCAGACCTCCGGATACAGTTACAATACCCTGAAGTGACCGCGGATCCACAATGGGATGCAGTAGTGTGGCAAGCTGTCCCGGAGGAATCTGCTCCACAAGCCACTTATCCGCCACTACACCGTCCTTATAAAGATCAAGCAGTGTACGAATATGCGCCTGAGTCGATTTGCTATCTACGGAGGTTTGATTGATCAACCAGAGCTGCTTTTTTTCAACGATGAACTTAACTTCACGTATCTCTTTGAAATTCTTTTCGAGTGTGCGGGCGATATTTCGCAACACATCCAGATAGGTTCCTCCCAGAGTATTAATCTCATCACCGGTTTTATCCAGAGTGTATCGATTTTTTAGAAAAGACCCTTCCAGCTGGGGATCTCCTGTAATAATATTTCGAGTATAGTACATTCCCACCATGGAGTCTTCGCCCACATTTCCAAAGACAATGCCCTGGATCAAAAGCGAAACGTTATCATCCTCGTCCAGGTCAGGATCAAAATAGCGTCTGGCTGAGTTTTTCATTATAACGGAGAGCTGTTCAATTGGATCATCAGGGACCTTATCTTTGCCTACCAGTGTAACCATATCCTGCGCTCGAGCTTTAATCCCTTCCACTGTATCCGGATATTTTTGATCAATTTCATCGAATTTCGCCGCCGGTATATCATAGATTTTTGTGCCCGCTGTTCTCAGCAGGTAGCAATATTCAAACCAGGCAGATTTCTCCCCGATGATATTTGAGAATCCGGGAATGGTGATAGGTGAGAGGCCAACATTAAATACAGTGGGGAACATAGGAAGGCTAAGGTTGGAACTGCACACAACTTTTACCAGTAAAGGGTTAACCGGATCTCCATATCGGCGTCCAATTCCTGCTTCAATGACAGGAAGTCCTTCATTCACTGCAGCCTTTACATCAACGCTTTCCAGCCGGGCTGACATTCTTGAGTCCACGATGAAACCGGGGACAATAGGAAGGCCAAGCTCGGCCAATTCGAAGGCTCGCCTTCCACGAATTCCGGACCGATTCCACACGTCCGTATCTTTCGTACATCCATTCTGACTGAAAACATATACACTGGCCATAATTCTAATATCCTGATTTATTTTCTTTTAGATCTCATCAATGCTCACAACAAACGGCAATAGAGACATCCTTTCCAGAAAGGACCGGTCTTTAAGACAGGCTCCGATTCTGAACAGGGCTCCTTCACACCGCATGCCGGCTCGTGAGCGTCTTACGCCGGTTTTAACGCAGGTCGATGTTGCGAACATCATCATATCCTTTCTTACAGGAATACCGGATTAACGGTTTAACGTCCCTGCTCTGATTGAAGCTGAATTTCTCCCCGCTGTCAGAGGTAAATGCATGACAGACGGGGAGAAAAATCAATTTATATCCTGGATTTTTGATAAAAAAAGAGAATCTCTCCCCGTGGTACAGAAGCGATGTTGCGGCTTCTGGCAGGTTGCCACAGAAAAATATTAGCCGCGATCCGTGAAATCAGCGTTATTCCGAAAAAATTACCCTGCCCGGGAAAGGGTAGGCAGGCTACTTTTTTTCCTCATAGAAAGCCACGCAATTGCGCCCTTTCGCTTTGCAGATGTAAAGGGCTTCATCCGCAAGTTTGATAAAATCCTCAATCTCGTGTATAGAATCCCCATGCATCGGATAACTTGAAACTCCAATAGAAATGGTGATCCGGGCCTCTTTTTCCTCGATGGGAATGGGACTTGATTCAATGTTGCGCCTGATCAGCTCAGCTACTTCAAATGCCCTCTCTGGCTCTGTGTCGGGCAATAGTACGCAAAACTCCTCTCCTCCATACCTGCCCGGGAGGTAACTCTCGCTGAGGGAAGCTACGGTGGTCTTGATCTCTCGCGCAAGGGCTACAAGGGCCGCATCGCCACCTTGATGACCGTAGGCATCATTCACCTTTTTAAAAAAATCAATATCCGACATGATTAACGATAAAGGCTTGCGATCAATTTTCGCATGTTTGAACTCCTCTTTCAACCTGGCCAGAAAGTATTGTTTTACAAAAAGACCGGTCATCCCATCCACCGTTGCCATCTCATGGAGTCTGGCATTCTCGATGGCAATGGCTGCCTGCACCGCTAGAATCTGAAAAATTTTCAGATCACTCTCATTGAAAAACTCCCCGTTTTTCTTATTTAAGACCTGAACCGTACCGAGCGTCCGCCCCTTGACCACCAGAGGGACGCACATCATAGTAACTGTGATAAAACTACTGAGATTGTCGGCTTTTTTTGAAAAACGGGGATCTTTCGAGCAATCTTCCACAAGTACGGGTTTTTTCTGCTCCGCCACCCACCCGGCAATGCCCTGCCCTGGTTGCAAACGCCAACCCAGCACGGTCGCAGCTTGAGGTTCCGTTATCTGCACACAGACCAGTTCATTCGTCTGTCTATCTACCAACCAAACAGAACACGCAATGACGTTTAACAAG
>JBNLFC010000282.1:0-5332 GCA_050305335.1 Leptospirales bacterium | reverse complement strand
CTACATAAATGCCGCGACGATCGATGTAGGGTTCCAGCGGAAAGGTGCGGCAGGTAATGCTGCGCTGTTCACGAATGCAGTTCTGTACTCCTCCGCAGTCGCAGAAAACCTGGTCTTTTCTTGCGGTAGCGGCTATCTTCTTTTCATGGGCATCGCCTGGATACCATCTTTTCCAGAGCTTGCCTTTCGAGGAGAGATACTCGAACTCTCCTTTGAAGAGCAGAGGAATGGCATTCTCAACGCTGCAACAGTAGGGAGTTCCATTGTTATTCTCTTTACAGAGCTCCCCGCAATCGTAATCTGTTACATTCTCCTGCAGGAGAGAGAGGTAGTAGGCCGATTCGTCGGCGGAAAGATGGCGATCAGCAGCGCGTGGATTTTGAGACATAAACCAGGGCGCCAGAGGGGACTCTATTTGCATAGCCTTAAAACTCTGAGCCCTGAATCGATGGAGTCCTGCGGCTGAATTAAGAGCCCGTTCCGGGACAACTTCCAAAAATATGAGAAATAGTTTTTATATCGAAACGTACGGTTGTCAGATGAATGAGTATGACTCAGGTCTGGTGAAGCAAATTCTGGAGGTGAGCGGTTACCGGTGTGTGGAAGAACCGGAAGAGGCAGACCTGATTTTTCTCAATACCTGCGCGGTGCGCGAGAAAGCCCACGAAAGAGTTCTGGGAAGAGTAGAAAGCCTTCGCCATTTGAAAAGAAAAAAACCCGGGCTTTTGTTTGGAATTCTCGGTTGCATGGCTCAGAATCTGGGACAGACTCTTTTTCGGGACTCCTCTGCGATAGATCTGGTTGTGGGGCCGGATAACTACCGCGATCTTCCTCAAATGATCGACCATTGCCAGGCTCAACTAGGTGAGCATCTGGCACGAACGATCCTCTCCTCCTCCGAGACCTATGACGAATATCGTCCCTCTGTGGTGAACGGAGTGCTGGCATATGTGACCATCATGCGGGGCTGCGACAATTTCTGTAGTTTTTGTGTGGTTCCTTATACAAGAGGAAGGGAGCGCAGCAGACCACCGGTTTCGCTGATTGACGAGATCTTGCGATTGGAAAATGCCGGTATAAAGGAAATTACACTTCTGGGCCAGAACGTCAACTCTTACAAATTTCTGGATACAGACTTTGCGGAATTGATGCGTTCCATACTCAGGGAAACAGGAATTCCTCGCATTCGTTTTACCTCCCCCCATCCTCACGATTTTCCCGATTCTCTTTTGAGCCTGATGGCAACTGAGAATCGCCTCGCCAATCATATCCATCTCCCCCTCCAATCGGGTTCCAGCTCTGTTCTCAAGAGGATGAAAAGGGATTATACCAGGGAAGAGTTTATAGAGCTGGTCGGAAAAATTCGATTGCAGATAGCCGATGTGGCTATATCAACAGATATCATCACAGGTTTTTGTGGCGAAAGTCAGGCCGAGCATGAAGAAACGCTCTCATTGATGGAGCAACTGCAGTTTGATATGGCCTATATGTTCCAGTATTCGGAGCGTAGAGGGACCATTGCGCAGAAAAAATATCCTGACGATGTTCCTGATTCGGTAAAAGGAGCCCGGTTGGAGGAGATCATCACTCTACAGAACCGTATCAGCAAGGACCTGAATCAAAAAAGAGTCGGTATGCAGCATCGGGTGCTGGTAGAGGGTCTGAGTAAACGTTCCTCTTCCCAATGGAGCGGGCGTGATTCGAGGAATCGCACTGTGATTATCAATCCAGGCAGTGCAACTCTCCTGCCTCGCCCCGGAGAGTTTGTAGATGTCAGGATTATCTCCTCCAGTTCGGCTACGCTGATCGGGGAGCTGGTCTCCGTATGACTTTTAAAAAGTAACAGGATGGGAGTAGAATGGAGATTAAGATTGTAAAAAATGTCATGGAAGAGAACGACGAACTTGCTGTGCAGGTGCGTAAGCGATTGCGTGAGCGTGGATCTTCTATGTTTAATATCATGAGCTCTCCGGGCTCGGGCAAAACAGCTCTTCTGGAAAAAATGATTCCTCTTTTGCAGAATCGAGGAGTGAATGTGGCGGTTATCGAAGGTGATATTACAACCAGCAACGATGCCAATCGTCTGCAGCCTTTGAATATTCCCATTGCGCAGATCAATACCGAGCCCTGGGGTGGCGATTGTCATCTGGGAAGCAATGTGATCCTGGGTGCTATGGATCTGCTCAATGATAGCGTGGCCGACATCTATCTGGTTGAAAATGTCGGCAATCTTGTTTGTCCTGCGGAATTTGATACAGGGTCTGACTATAATATTGTCGTATTGAGTGTGACCGAGGGAGAAGATAAACCTTTGAAATATCCGTTGATGTTTCGCGTATCGCACCTGGCTCTCATCAACAAGATCGATATCGCCGACGTGCTTGGAGCCGATGTTCAGTTAATTCAAAAGAACATGAGGCAAATCAATAGCGAACTGGATATTCTGGAGACATCTTCGCGTTCTGGCAGTGGCCTGAGTGAACTTGCGGACTGGCTCATTGCAAAGCATAAAGGTTTGAAACAGTGAAACGGTTCTCCACACCAATGCTGCGCCACGGGATTCGACTATCTTTGAGTGGTTTTTTCGTTTTATTTTTCGTTTCGGTATTTTCCTGTGAATCATTACAGAAACTGGCGGGTGAATATAGACCGGAAGTGCAGTTTGAAAAACTGGAATTTGTCGGTCTTGATGAGGAGAGTCTTCATCTGAAAGGGATCCTGGCGGTCAAGAACCGCCTGCCGGTCGAAATCCCGGCCGGCAAACTTGATGTCAGGGTGCAAATCAATGGCATTGATTTTTCATCCTATCAGATTCCTTTCCGTACATTGCCGGCCGATTCCAGCACACCTGTGGAGCTTGAGTTTTCCATTTCCTATTTAAAGATGAAAGAAATCTACGAGAGTGTGGAAAATCTTAAGCTGATTCCGGTATCCTTTGCAGGGTCCATGGCGGTAGATTTGAGCAAAGTCAGCGCAAAGTTGAAGGGCAATGATGCGGTCAGAATCAGTTTTTCTAAAGAGATCCTCTTTCCCGCTATTTTCCCATCCTTCCGTGTTGAAAATTTTGCCGTGTCCATGGAGGGGGGAGGTGAACTTTCTATTCTTTCAGGGCTTTTGAGTCGACGAGGACTGTCGGGTAACATAGAGATAAATTACGATCTTGTGATTGCTAACAGGGCAAAAGGCAGTTTTGAGGCAGACGGTTTGAGTTACAGTCTGAAGTTGAACAATATCCAGATTCTCAATGCGCGTTCCGTTGCCCTGGAAAATAGAGGAAATTTGGCCCGTATCAGTGTACGTACACTGGTGCCACTGTCCCAGCTGACCGAGCAGAACGTAAAGCTGCTGGCCCGGAAAAAAATGAAGTACCGGGTGGAAGGGAATGTTCGTCTATCGTTTCCAGACTATGAGGGAATCCCACCGGTCCATTACAATCTTGAGAAAAGTGGGAATTTGTAAAAAGCTCTGACTACGTCTGAGCCTCGGTACCTGCCTTCTTGCGGGGAACAATTTCCTCCGGAAGATTGTTGTGCAGGTGTACACGATTCCTTCCCTCGTTTTTGGCACTATAGAGAGCGCGGTCCGCCGCGTTGACCAGATGGTAGTAGCTATACCCGTGGATGGGAAATTCGGAGATTCCAATGCTTATGGTGATGCGTGGGATATTGTTCAAATCCCATCTGGAGTAGTTGATTTTCCCGACTTGATTGCGAATTTTCTCGGCAATGTGAATGGCATCGGCTCGATTGGAGCCTGGAAGGATGATTATAAACTCCTCTCCTCCGTATCGTCCCACTATATCGGTTTCACGAAGGGTTTCTTTGATGGCACTGGCCACAATCTTGAGAACTCTATCGCCTGTCTCATGCCCGAACTCATCGTTAAACGATTTGAAATGATCAATGTCGGCCATGAGAACCGAGAGAGCGGTTTCATTTCTTCTGGCGAGTGCTATAAGAGTGGTGAGAGATTCGGTGATATAACGTCGATTGTAGAGTCCCGTAAGATTGTCGGTGACAGCCTGGTTTCTGTAGCTTTTGAGAAGGCGAATGTTGCTGGATCCCATGCCAGCGATGCTTACATAGGAGCTCAAGGTATTGCGTATCAGCGCATCGATTTCATCCAGGCTGAGTCCCGATCCGTATAGCTCTTTTTGCTCGTTGATCACTTTTTTGTCAAAGGATATGCGACATACGCCGATCCTCTGGCCGACCGATTGAATGGGAATGCATATTGCGAATTCATCGACCTTCAGGGGGCAGTCGCATTGGGAGAGTGTTTGATCGCCGGTCAAAATTCTTGATGACTTATACGCAGGACATTTCGACGGATCGTCGATAGTAGAAGGCGAATATGTGGTGTTGATGTTGGCCGTGATTTCGAAGCGATTCAAGCTATGATTTACCTCCATGACAAGGAATTCACGGACGGGATAGAGCGTACTCAATGAGCTGTATAAAAATTTATATATTCTGGAAATTTCATCCTCTACCAGGAGAGTACCTGCATAGTTTTCAAAAACGGTCTTTTTGCTGATAATATCAGTTAATACCTTCATGACCGATTGGAGAAAAGAGGCAATTCGGACATCCAGGTCTTTTAGCTCTATCTTTTTGATTTCCTCAATGTTAGTGGAGCGATTGTTCATCATCTGTAGTATGAGGATATGAAGCTTTTCTTCCAGGAGGCGGATCTGGTGAACAGGCTTTTCCAGTTTGTGGGAGATGATTAAATAGACCACTAAGTGAATGATGATCAGCATCGCAACGGTGAAATAAATCAGTCCTTCTGTGAGTGAAAGGAGCCGGGATCTGATTGTATTTAGAGGTATTCCCATTACAAGCGTTGTGTTGAACCCGGGCATCTTACGGATGACGTAAAGAAGCTCTGCTGACTCCTGCCGTGTATTCAGCAGTTCGGAAAATCCGGTACTATTCAGTGGCTCTTTTGAGTGAAGGTTCATTATCATTAAACCACTGCCATCACTGGCCATTAAAGCGCCAAATCCATCGGTGTTTTTCAGCAGAGTCTCCATTCGGGAAACCATAATGGATCGAGCCAGGCCTGGATTGGCATGGGAGGAGAGAGTCTCCAGATCAAAGCCAACGCTCTCTAGCTGGGTCTCGTAGAGGGAAAAGTATTGATTTTTATAATTGCTATATAAAATGAAATAACCCAGGAGGAGGGATAGGATGGCCAGGGGGATGGTGGCCGCTGTTGTGTTGCCATATTTATTGATGTTGATAATGACCTGCTCCGGATCCAACCCCATTCTTCTGGCAGTCGCATCGATGATTCTCAAGTTCGCCTGATGTGGGATCAAATAGGCGAT
>JBNLFC010000281.1:0-5340 GCA_050305335.1 Leptospirales bacterium | reverse complement strand
AGGCGATGGACAAAATAGTGGAAAGAGCCACTGTGAATGCGACCAGAGCCGCCAGCCTGGGAGCAGGATCCTCCAGAGCACCACGATAAATCCCCATAAGGCCCATAAGCAGCAGATAGGGACCAAACAGAAAAGCTGCCCCACCGGTAGCATAAAGAAGAGACTGAGCCACAAAAGCCCCAAAGGCACCGATGAGGTTGGAGCCCTCTTCTCCTCCATTAAAACGATAGGAGATGGTTGCAAGAAAGATGAGAAGGCCCATGAGGACCCCTATCGCCCCCAAAATCTCCGAAAGACCGGGTTTCTTATTCTGTGTCGCGACGCTACCCGCCGCCCCTTCGGTTTCCATCGTATCTGAATATCGGCTTACCCGCAAAAAAGGGGGAGGCTTTTATATGTCACATTTCCAGCGCGGTGAAGATGGTGAGAAAGGGAAAATGGGAGCGATGCTGGCTACTTTCAGACTTTGCTTTTGAAACCCTGTTCTCCCATAACATGGACGCCAGGCTCATCTCCCTTCCAGCCATTTTGTAAATAATAGCGACATCGCTTGATGTAAAGTTGGGCAACGGGATCGTGCTCGTACATTCGATGGCATTGCATGAATAGATCCAACGCCTCCTGGAACTCTAATCCCGTGTAAAGTTCCATGGCCTGCTGAAAGAGACTCAGGGTAAAAAGCTTTCCAGCCCGACTCTCTGGATGTTCGCCATCCAGCACTTCATAAATCGTAACCGCATTGGATTTTCCACGCACACGCACTCGATCAATGGCACGCATGGAAAAGGCCTCCGGGTTCGCAATATTATTGTATGTATTTTCAGTAATCAAAATAGAAGCACCATACATTTTTGTCATTCCCTCCACGCGGGAGGCCAGATTCACCGCATCGGCAATGACAGTTCCTTCCAGGCGTTCCAGACCTCCAATAATTCCAAGCATCAGGGGGCCCGTATTGATCCCGATACCAATTCGCAGGTCGGCTTCTCCTCTGCTTCCTCTCTGTGCATTGTATTCCACAAGAGCTTTCTGCATCTCAATGGCGGTACGCAACGCTTCTTCGGGCTCGCCATCAAAGAGAGCCATAATAGCATCACCCAGGTATTTATCTATGAAGCCACCGTTCCTGCTAATGAGAGGCTGCATATGGCTCAAATAGGAATTGATGAAACGAAAGGTCTCATCGGGGCTCATCTTTTCCGAAAGAGCAGTGAAAGAACGTATGTCAGCAAAAAGAACGCTCATGGTTCTATGTACGTTATCTCCAAGAGAAATCTGAGTGACATCATCCTTCTGCAAATACTGAAGAAATTCATGGGGAACAAATTTTTTAAATGTCTGACTGAGGCTGGCGACTTTTTCTGATTCCATCAAACGCAAGGAGAGAGCCTCCTCCCGCTCTTTTTTGATTATATTGATACGATCCGCCAGCGCAAGAGAGAGAAGCAATACCTGTAGAACCGTTCCGATTTGCACCGCGTATTCGGTAAAAAAATTGGTGGGAAAAAATCCCATCGCCTTTATGGCAGCTACCGCAATGGCAATGAGCAAAACGCCCCATGCAAGCAGGAAAATTCGCGCAATTCGAACACCGGAAAAATAAGATCGAATTCCGGCTGCAAAAAGGAGAACAGGAATGACCAGAAGCGGGATGAGAATATACTTCATTGCAATGGCATAGCCAGCCACAAAACCCAGACCGGAACCGAGCAGAGTCATACCAATCACACCTATTAATATACGATGTAAGTATCGCAGATTTTCCCGGGTGTTCAAGAAGAGGGAACAGAAAAGAGTCCCCCAGAATAAATCCATACTCAGCCAGAAAGGTAGACTCAAATTCACCCATTCGGGAGAGTCGTTCCATAGATACTGAGCCGTTAACCCATGCAGCGTAGCCTGAGTGAGCGCCGCAGAAATAATATAAAAAACATAGATAAAACTGATTCGGTCGCGAAGAATGAGAGCCAGAACAAAGTTGTATGCCGCCATAATCAAAAGCATACCATAATAGGTTCCCAGCACCATGGTTTCTATATTGGAACGGGTTGTGAATGCATTCTTAGTCCAGATGGCGAGGGGAATCTCCATAGAGCTTGTGGACTGAACGCGCAAATAATAGCGGCTTTTTCCCTTTGTCTCCAGCTCAAAAATGGAGTTCCTGTAATGAATTTTCCTGTCCCGAAAAGGTAGCATATCGCCACCGTCGTGACGAATGACTTCCGTGTGTTCCTTCCCCTCCGGAAGCTCATACAGCGTAACATGGTCCAGAAGCGGATACATCACTTCCAGAAGCATACGTTCCCTGTGGGGAGGAAATTGAACATCAAAACGAATCCAGTATGCAGAGCTGGTAAAACCTAAATTAAAGTTTTCTTCGTGATGGCTCTGCCAATCTTTACGCCGTGCCTCTGACGTTACATCTTCGAACGTCAGTTTCCCACTTTTGTCCTCCAGGTATTCCGCATGAGCACCCGGCGAGTATTGGCCTTGAGCCCCATCGATCCAGAGGCCGGAAGGAATTGCCCTGTAATAGGCCAGTGGTATGGAAAATGCGAATAGCGCGATAAATACAGAAAGGCTACCTCTTCCGGAAAACATAGGCATTACCTCCACATTGCCAGAAGAGCACGCAACAACACGAGCGGATTGTATTGCCCCTTGTAAACCGGAGGCACCATCCCTTTGATCCCCAGAAGCTCTGATACTGCCATGGCTGCAGAACGTATGGAATACTCGACGGTGAAGACCACGTCATCTTTGATTTCACAGAATTGACCCAGAAAAGCAAAGTTCTTTGCCCCTGCAGGGAGCACTTTGGGACGGTCGCCGGGATGGCGTGTCATAAACTGGGAAGTAATGTGGGGCATAAGGGTAGGAATACAAACCGTATCTTTCATCAACACATGTACATTGGGCACACGAAGGTGAGCAAAAACCTCCGTGAGAATCTCTTCACCGCTGCAATCACCCATTTTTTTCTGTACAAAGTTACCGGGCTGATCCGGGAAAAGACCATATCCCCAGAAAACATAGTCTTTATAAGGTTGGCCGGGAGAGAAGGGTTGATGGAAAAGCACGACAGAAAGAAGCCAGTTGGAATCGGTAATCGTGACAAGACCGCCAGTGCCGGCTACATTGGTGGTCATCTCCTGCATGTATTCAAAGAAATCAGGATTCTTCTGTGTGCAGGTAAAGGAGATCCACTTTGTTCTGGTAACGTCATTACAGAAGGCTTCCGGATTACCGAATTCCGGTCCCTGTGAGGCGATCTTTTTCCACAGGCTCCAGGCGCCATCGCTGGCGGCCACGGGAGGGGGTGGTGGCGCTTTCATGGAACCACGCGTAGAGCTCTCCACCATGGATCCGAGAGTTATGAACGCCAGATCTTCCTCCTGCAGAGTGACCCCAAGCTTTCTGGATTTTTTACTGTACAGGATCTTTTCTACCCTGCGATCCTTCTCATTTTTTGAAAAAAGAACGTCGGTTACACGAGTTTCCATCTCAAAGTGTACGCCCTGCTCCCTCAACCAGTGGTGAAGTGGCTGAACCATTGAATCATTCTGGTTGTATCGGGTACGCAAAATACCCAGATAGCGATTAAAACCTGGAAAAAGATGAATGAACCGCAGGAAGTAGCGTCGCAACTCGTCAACATTGTGCCATGGCTGAAAAGAGAAAGAACTGGTCCACAGATACCAGAAGTTGGTCTGAAAAAAAGATGGCGAAAACCACTCTTGAATAGTAATCCCGGTCTGATCTCTCAAATGGAGTATCATTCGCAGAATATCCCACTGATGTCGCAAACTCAGACCATAGGAAGAAACATCAATGTGCTCGCCATTCTTCATAAGGCGAGACCTGGCATCGGACACCACCTGCTCGTTAAAATCAAAAAGGTCCTGTTTTACGCTAACATGTTGGTGGTCGGGTGAAGATATGACAGCGAAAAGATCCAGCATGCACACATAATGGGACTCGAACATCCGCCCACCACGACTGACATAACCTTTCTGCGGGTTGCCCGAAGCATCCAGCCCTCCACCTACGACACTCAACTCTTCGAAAATGGTGATATCATCTCCGCGAAAACCTCCGTCCCTTATGAGAAAGGCTGCACCTGCCAGAGAGGACACACCTCCTCCTACAAAATAGGCGTGAGGTTGCGTTGCACTGGACATAAATCATACCTGCACTTGACATTAGTTTAAACGGATGGTCGATTGTTTCAATTCAAGAACAACTCGTATTGAAAAATCGTATGCTGGACGAAATGTCAAATGAAAAAGTCTTCAAAGGCAAAACAGCGGTCGCGTTCTGGCCGAGAATCTTCTATAAATATAAATAAACAACCGATCGCATTGGCAGTGTCAGTTTTGCTCTTCAATGAATTGACGAAGCTTTTCAATGGATAGTATTTTCGAATATCCTCGCTCCACCTCGATCAAGCCCAGATTTTCCAGTTGTTTCAAATTTCGTGTAACCACTTCTCTTGCCGTCCCGAGATGGGATGCCATCTTTTCATGGCTCATGACAATATGGTAGGTGGAGTTGCTATGCTTCAGCAAGAAACTGGCGATTCGCCTGTCCAGAGGAAGCGTAGAGACCTCCTCCAGCGTGGACATAAGATCAAAAATTCGTGCTGAAAGCACATCCATTGTAAACTGCTGCACGGCACGTTCCGTTTCATGCAGACGCCGGTAAACCGGAGCGGGAATGACAGCAATCCTGGTCAACGGCCGGTCATTTTCCACCCAGGCGGGATAAAGAATATCGGAAAAGACACAATTCATAGCCAGTATGCAGGACTCACCTGGATGGATAGTGTAGAGCGTGCTCTCTCTTCCCTGTGTGCTGATGGTGTAAACCCGAAGCCCACCTTCTTCGATCAAATATACTCCCCCCACAACATCGCCTTTGTGAATTAATATTTGCTTTCCGGTTTTCGTGTAGTGACGCATCTCTCTATTTAGCATTGTAGCCGAGTCACTGGAAAGCTGGTGTACAAAGTCAAAATGGCTCAACATAGATTCATGTTTCTGCCGCAGGCTTACAGTTTGCAAGGAGATTACGTCAGGTTTCATGAATATACCCTCTCATTTTCAGTATACGTGAACGGAAATACTGGTCATTATCCCCCTGGCACCTCACCCCCCACAAGGAAGTCGCTGTGTGCTTTGATGGAGGCACATATGGTCTGTGCCCTTTCTTGCGGAAAAGAGCGCAGACTCCGGAGTTTGGTCTTACAAATTCAAAAGCAGGTCATTGGGAGAGACTCCGGTCACTTCAGTGATGGAGTCGTAGGGAAGCCCCACTCTTTCGTGGGCTTTTTGCACAGCT
>JBNLFC010000280.1:0-5342 GCA_050305335.1 Leptospirales bacterium | reverse complement strand
TTGAAGGAAAATCTTCTGATTTCAGGTGCAATGTTCTTTGCGACAATTCGTTCAGGAGATTCAGTCATGGTATCGCAGGGTGATCCACCTTTTGATCAGGATCATTGCAAACTTTTTTTCAAATACTTTCCCCCCCGAATCCAACCGAACAAAGCCAGCTTTCTGGATCTGAGAATGCCTTCGAACTCAATACGGGATCTGGCAGAGGTAGCTAGCAAAAATACCTATCAAGCAATAGGATACATTCCTTTGAAAAAAAAGGAGGAAAACATAGGATATGTAGTCACGGGCTTCTCTAGAATAATTTATCAGGCTGATGAGTATGAACATATCTTGAATTCACTTTCAACAATGTTTTCCAGCGAACTGTATGCGAGACTGAAGACAGATACATTGCAAACTTCAGAAGAAGTCTATCGAAGCATTTTCCAGACTTCTATGGATATTTTTCTTGTTGTAAGCAAGGCAACGGACCGAATCATTCTGGCGAATAACATCTCAAAGCATTACCTGGGCTATGACCAGAAGGATCTTGTCGGACGTGATCTTCTTGATATACTACCCATGGATGAAGTGGACCCTGCTCTCTTTGCAGGAAATGTCATTCAGGGAAGGAGTGTGCGGTGCAGCGATGGTTCCATGCGAAGAATGGACATGACGATTACACATCTTTCGTCAGGGAAATCCGATAGGTTCCTCATAACTCTCAGAGATGCGGAGGATCGATTTGTGCTTGAACGAGAGCGCCGGGAAATGGAGCTCCACATGCAGCACAAAAGCCGTATGGAGTCTCTGGGAAGGTTGACTGCGGGTGTTGCCCACGAGATCAATTCGCCGGCGC
The DNA here is from genome assembly GCA_050305335.1 of Leptospirales bacterium. Classification (GTDB taxonomy): domain Bacteria; phylum Spirochaetota; class Leptospiria; order Leptospirales; family Leptonemataceae; genus JBNLFC01. The sequence continues at coordinate 4,501 of JBNLFC010000280.1, read as the reverse complement.
AATACATTGGCAACAATATTCAGTATATTCAACAAAGCTTTCAGTTTATGCAACCACTCTTTCACCTTCTCAAAGGTTGGGCAGATGATGAAACAAAGGACGCAGAGCAGGTTCGAAATGATATTAAAAGTATTCTTGAATCGGAAACGTTTCGGCTTGGGTTAACGGAAGTTCCCATTGCTATCCAGGAGTCCCTCGACGGATTGAAGAAAGTGATACACATCGTTCAGGCGATGAAAGAGATATCGCACCCTGACGACATTGAGATGGATGAGATGAATATTGCACGGGCAGTGGAGAGCATTGCAGCAATTACGAGAAACGAGTGGAAATACCTCTGCAATCTTAGAGTGGAACTGGATCCGTCCATTGAGGTGATCAAGTGTTTTGCCGGCGATTTCAGCCAGATCATGCTGAATTTGATTATAAATGCTGCTGATACCATTACTGAAAAGTTTGGAGAAAACAATAATGAAAGGCCCGGGCTCATCATCATTAGTGATCGGAAAGTTGAAGAAGGCGTTGAATTTTCCGTGTCAGACAACGGAAACGGAATTTCCCGGAGAAATGGGAAAAAGATCTTCGAGCCTTTTTTTACCACCAAGAAAGTGGGCAAAGGAACAGGTCAGGGCCTTGCTATCGCCACCACTCTGCTAAAAAAACATGGCGGCAGCATCTCTTTTGAAAGCAAAGAGGGCGAAGGAACTACCTTTCGATTTACTATACCGGACAACTTTATACCGACTTGATTGCAAGCCAGCACTTATAAAATGAGAGGGAGCATATATGGCATCGGCGATGACGAAGGTACTTTTTGTAGACGATGACCCTAATATTCTTTCGGGATTTCGTAGAAATCTTGCAGGGAAATTTGAATTTGACCTTGCCAATAGTGGCCAGGATGCACTGGAAAAACTGGCGGACAGTGGTCCGTTCGGTGTTGTGGTGGCAGATATGCGAATGCCCGGTATGAGTGGCCTTGAACTTTTTAAGATTGTAAAGGAAAGATATCCCGAAGTGATCCGAATTATGCTTACCGGAAATGCAGAACAGCAGACCGCCGTAGATGCAATCAATGAAGGCCATGTGTACCAGTTTATCAACAAACCCATTGCCATGGATTTTCTCACTATCTCTCTTACATCCGCGCTGGACAAATATCGCTCCATCATCCATGAGCGTGAAATTCTGGAAAAGACCCTTGCAGGGGCAATTTCGATTCTGGCAGATGTCCTTGCTATCACTGATCCAGCAACTTTCGATCTGTCCAGGAAAATGCGCGATTCAGCGCGCAAAGTGGCCGCCCAACTGAAACTTGCCCATGGATGGGAGCTGGAACTGGCTGCGGTTTTTTCACGTTTGGGTCTTGTGATCATTCCAAGGGACGTTGCTAAAAAGAAGGCTTCACGCGTGACCCTGAGTAAGGAGGAGGAGGAGCTCTTCTACCAGATTCCCAGCATAGGGAGGAACTTGCTTCTTCGTATTCCCCGTCTGGAAAACGTAGCCAATGTAATCTACTACCACACAAAAAACTTCAGCGGATCGGGATTTCCAGATTCTGATCCAACTGCCGGGGAAAAACTTCCGTTGCTGTCCAGGCTTTTGAAGATCATACTGGATTTTCATACGCAAATTGAAGATAACCAGAAAATGGATCTTGTGATCAACCAGATGGTGAATTCGAAAGGAATTTATGATCCGGATCTATTGAGAGAGATTTTACCCATTCTAACCGGGGAAAAAAAGCCTTCTGTAGAAACCCAGAGCTCTGAGCAAGTTGAGCTGAAAGATCTGAAGGTAGGGCACTATCTCTTATCGGATATTGTTACAGACACAGGAAAAGTTGTCATTCCCTCCGGAAGAAAAATCGATGAATCTATCCTGATGCGACTCAAGGCATTCGAAAAGGTTGCTGTAATTAAATCGCCCATTGCTGTCAGCCGGGAAAGCGGTTAGTAAAAATACTCCTCAGTTGTTCCGGGGAGAGTCGATTCTATTGTGTCCTTCATTTATGCGCAAGCCAGTGATTTACAAACCCGCTATATCCCGCATATAGATCAAATATCCTGCATGGACCAGAATGGTCAATGCATAGGCGATTCCAAGGAACACTCCAAAAGGAATGGGAGTCTTCCTTTCGCGAATGACCAGAAAAAAATATACGATGGCGAGCAAAGGTGCAAACTGGAAGAAGAGAAGTGCAAAAGGAAATCCGATGGCAAGAGTGATGAGAGATCCTACCAGAATATCTGCAAATCCAAGCATTCGGCCGCCAGTAATCCAGCGTAATAAAAAAAGCAGAGCGAACACACAAAGAGCGGGTAATACGAAATATATCCCGAATGTTCTCCACTGCCAGTCGCTTTGCACCAGAGCGCTGGCTATGGCAAGGGGTAGCAGGAAAGCGGTGTTTTCATGATCCATCTGATAGAAGCGATAGTCAGTGGTCATGGCAATATAGAGATGGCCCAGAATCAGGATCAATGAAAGGGATAACGGCCATCCCATCCCGGAATATAGTAAAAGCGGTAGAAGAAAAGCCGGTACCACTTCACCGATAAGCGTCATCAGACCTATGGGGGCACCGCATTGGCGACATCGCCCCCGGTTCATCAGGTATCCAGCAAATGGGATTAGATCTATGTAACGAATAGGGGTCTTGCAAGTCGTGCAGAATGAGGGGCGGGTCAGTAAACTGCGCAAGCGGTGCTTTTTTTTTCGCTCGGGACCATAAAAAAAATAGAGCACCCTGCTGGCCGTTGCAGTATAAAAACTGCCAATGATTGCCCCCAGCACAAAGGCGTACGGATAAGCCAGGTAGTAAAGACTAAGCTTGTCCATGCATTCGTTTTAGAGCGGCAATTCCACGCTCCAGAGTTTCATCGTCAACACCAAACGATATACGAATCCTATCGCCGCTGGTGGTAAAGATGTTTCCTGGAACCAGGATCAGCCGCTCCTCATGCACGGCTCTCTCAATAAAAGCTTCATCATTTTCGTGAACACGTGCAAACAGGTAGATAGCGCCCCCCGGCTTTTTGAATTCCAGAAAACCGTTGAGACCTTCGACAATGCGGTCCCGCTTTCGACGGTAATCATCTACATAAGCGCTCATATCCAGATCCAGCGCGGCGATACCAGCCCATTGAACAGGAGCCGGTGCGCATACCACCGTATACTGCTGTATTGTATTGAGCGCTTGAATCAGAGGCTGTGGACCTACCAGGGCTGCCAGGCGAAGCCCGGTCATGCTGTAAGTTTTGGAAAATCCTGTAAGGGTAATGGCCCGGGGATAGACGGATGCAGCGCTGACAAATGTATGATCGTAATCAAAGAGCTCGTAGATCTCATCAGACACCATCATTGCTCCATAGCGGTCTGCCAGGTTACCCAGCATGGTGAGTTGATGGGAACTCATAATGTAACCGGAGGGATTTGAGGGTGAAGAGAAGAGAATCATCTTCAGGTCGTTGAGATGCAGCGATTCAATGTCTTCGGCTGTAAAATCCTCGGGAATGGTGACAATATTGGCGTTAAAAAAGTTCGCCAGTGAGCGATAGATCAAAAATGCCGGATCCGTGAGAAGAATCGTATCTCCCGGGTCTACGAGAGTCATAAAAAGGAGTTGCAATAAACTGGCGATTCCCGAGCTAATAAATATATCATCCACATGAGTTTCGAATCCGTTCACTTCCGCGTATTTTCTAACCAGTCTTTCGCGTAATGGAATAATTCCCTGAGTCTGCGTATAAGAGGTTTTCCCATCTTGCAATGCTGATTGCATGGACTCAATGATGGGCCGGGGTGTGGGGTAGTGGGGTTGACCGATGGAGAGAGATATGGGATTTTCCAGTTTCGCTGCAAGGTCAAAGGCTCTTCTAATTCGGGAACTGTCGATTCTGTCCATGCGGTCGGACAGATAAGGGATCGGCTTGATCATAAACACTCTCAATTGGTCTATATTTCGTAACTGCAGATGCAGTCTGAATCGGAAAGAAAACCTGCATTTTGAAGAGGATTTTCGACTCCAATTTCAGCAGCTGAGCAAAAACAACCCTTCTTCTGGAATCTATGCACTTTGCTCAGTCGCTGAGCCAGTCTATATGGCACCCGGTCACTTTATTGAGGGAGCGGCAAAGCGACAACAAATTCACGTTTTTATATTGAGTTACAAAGGCTACTTTTTGGTTATAGTGCTTATCGGCCTCATTAGCAAATATGAAGCTGCCCCGGAAGCAATTGGAAGGGAACACCGGGAGCGTTTTAAGGATTAAGGAGGGTTTATCATGTCCCGGTCAGGTGAAAAGAGGATTGAACCCATAGAAAGAGCAATTGAAGAGTTTCGTGAAGGAAAAATGATGATCCTTGTGGATTCGGAGGATCGGGAAAACGAAGGTGACCTGGTCATTGCCGCCGAATATGCAGATGCAAAGGCTGTGAACTTCATGGCAACTCACGGTCGAGGTCTTATTTGCGTGCCCATGACAGCAGACCGCCTGCG
>JBNLFC010000279.1:0-5360 GCA_050305335.1 Leptospirales bacterium | reverse complement strand
ACAGGGCATGACTTACAAGAATTGTTGCGACAATTCACCTCAGAGAGCCTGGACAGAGTATTGTCAGGCACAGGGACGGATAGCCGCTCCTCCCATGATTTCTTTCGCACTTATCTTTCAGAGCTGGCCACCAGGCTGGGCAGGGAAGCCCGCGCCAGAGGATCTGATGAATTTCTGACTCTTGCACTCTTTCTGGTCACAGAGTAGGAAAATGCCCGGTCATACATTAAACCGAAAGTAGATGACATCACCGTCTTTTACTATATATTCTTTGCCTTCCAGACGCATTTTGCCTGCTTCTTTAGCAGCATTCATGGATCCGTGGGCCAGCACATCTTCGTATGATGTGACTTCAGCACGAATGAACCCCTTCTGTATATCCGTATGGATCTCGGCCGCAGCCTCGGGTGCCGTGCTTCCCCTGTGGACCGTCCAGGCCCGCACTTCTACTTCACCCGCAGTAAAAAAAGTAATCAAATTTAATAACGCATAACTGGCACGAATCATACGGTGGAGACCGGGCTCTGATAGGCCCAGGCCTGCCAGATATTCGGCTGCCTCTTCACTGGATAGGCCGGCCAGCTCATCCTCAATTTTACCGCAAAGTCGGACTACCGGCGCTCCCTCTGTCGATGCAATTTCCTCCACCTCCCGGGTATACTCGTTACCCGACTCAACAGAGGTTTCATCCACGTTGGTAACATAGAGAACCGGTTTTACAGTAATCAGATGGAATTCCTGAAGCAGATTGAGATCTTCACCCTCCAGAGACATAGTGCGTGCCGGCTCCTCTTTTCCAAGATGCTCCAGAACTTTCTTTCCCAGTTCCAGGCGAACTTTAGAATCTTTATCACCCGACTTTGCCTTCTTCTCTAACTTCTCCAGTTGTTTCTCCAGAGACTCCATGTCGGCCAGAATCAGCTCCATGTTGATGATTCGAATATCATCGGCCGGGCTTATCCGCCCACGTACATGCACAATGTTATCATCTTCAAAACAGCGTACGACCTGGGCAATGGCCTGGGTTTCACGAATATGTGAGAGAAACTTGTTGCCCAACCCCTCCCCTTTGCTTGCACCCTCTACCAATCCCGCAATATCAACAAACTCCGTAAAAGCGGCAACCGTAGCTTTCGGTTTTACGATTTCTACCAATTTATCCAGACGGGGATCGGGTACATCTACGCGTCCAATGTTGGGCTCAATAGTGCAGAATGGATAGTTGGCCGACTGAGCGCCAGCCCTTGTTATAGCATTGAAGATGGTGGACTTGCCCACGTTGGGCAATCCGACAATTCCACAGCGAAGTGACATAGGTAGACCATTGCGAAATTTTAATGTATCAGGGTCCAATAAAAAATGTCTTTCTCTTGACACTTTGCTACAACCAATAGTTAATTCCAGACAAAAGAGAGCCCGTATCTTTCTTTCTCTTAATTACGACGACAAGTTCATTCTACAGAATCTTTGATGAGGTCATTTGAAACTATCGCATAAACCATCCGGCAGCAAAAGACTCCGGCAAGGGGATTGCATGAATCCAGTTCCCCGGGCCCGGTGCTCTTTTCAATGGTTACCTGCACTTTTGATCCTCGTTGCATTTACTTCTCTTCCCGCAGACACTGTCTATTTGCGCAATGGAGGACATATCGTCGGGAAAATCACAAATCAGACCCGCACTTCCGTGGAAATTCAGACACCTTCCGGCACAAAACTATTGCAGAAAAAGACCATCAAGAGGATCTCCTATGGTACGTCGGAAGAGGAACGTAAAGCAGAAGAAGAGCATGCCCGGGCTCAGACACTGGCCCTTCAGCGGCAACGGGAAGAAGAGACAAAGCAAGAAGCGGAACGCAAGGAAAGGGCTCGTGAGGCAAGACGCAACTCTGCGGCATTCCAGAAAAATCTCCGGCAGGAAGCCATCATCTGGAGTTATATGCATGGGGAGAACAGAAGTGATGATTCCGGTCAACCGGAATCAGAGGAAATAGCAATCAGCTCTCTACCCGAAACCCATGCAAACTGGGAACTGCTCTGGCGCTCCTCTCTTCTTCCAGGATGGGGACAGTACCATGCCGGCAAGACAACCCGGGGTTTGATGTATGGAAGCAGCTTTGCCGGATCTCTGGCCCTGGGGCTGGTGGCGTCTGTGCAGGCTTACTCCTATTCAAAAAAATACAATAGTGCCAGTGAAAGTGCCTATAAAAACAATCTGCTGTCCGCTCCTCTGCTAATAAACGCTTCAGGGTCAACAGTTGTGGCACTGCCCATGGTCTAGCTATAGTCACAAAATAACCAGAAAGAGGCTTCCAGCATAAAAACCAGCTACAAGAACGCCGTGTATCTTCAATACGGAGCCTACTCTCTGGCTGCCGTCATCTATGCTATTCAGTGGCTGGATACTTACTACACCGGAACTCCTGCTGGCCTTTCGTCCAATGAATACAAAGAGAATAACACTCACAGGCCGAGGCTCTCCGTAAGAAGCTCCCTGCCACTTCTCACGGCTCCCTCTACCACACACGAAAGCCATATAGCAGAGGAGCCAGCGCTGGCGCTGCAGTTAACTTTTCATTTATAGCAGGCTGAACCGCCAGCGATGGTGAGTTCCAGAAGGAGTATTAATTATGATAAGCATCAGAAGATCCAGAAAAGCCTCATGCTCCCGGGTAACAGGCGCGACTTTTCTGCTTCTCTCTCTTTTGTCCATGCACGCCTGCACACCCTTTCATGAAAGCCCCATGGACCCCGACGGCTCAGGTTCCTCGCTCTACAATTTCCTTCTGATAGCAATCTTCGCCTCCAACTCTCTGGATTACAGTCTGGAAGGACGCACGCTTGGCGAATACAACAGCTTGTCCGGACGTTATGTGATGACCACTGGCACCATGTATGGCAATGATAAGGTGCAAAACCCCGCCTACCTATTTGCAACACTGGACGGATACACGCTCCATGGGGTACCGATAGCAGGAGAGGTGGACTATCACACCGACAACGGCGACGGAACGTCCAATGAACACTCGCACACCTTTATAGGAGCCTTCCCTTCCGCAGACCTTACAAAACCATACATTATCATAGAAACCAGTGATCGCCTCTACGACAATACCACACAGATCGACATTAGCAAAACCTATGATTACAATCTCTACCTGCTGGACCTTGCTAGCTATTCTCTGACTTTCGTACGGTCCATCACCGGCAATCTTGTCCTGGCGGCCACAGACCAGTTGCGACAGCTAGCATACTCGAATGCCACATCCGCTCTCTATTTTGACCGGATCGTCGCCTCTGTCCCCACAACGTACTATACAACAGATTTTTTTACCACTGGAAGCCCTGCCAGTACGACATGTACCACCATGGGTCCCATGGCAGGGGGGCTCGTCTGTCAAACCGGTGGAGCCGGGAGCTTTGCTGCTGAATTGAGCGCTGGAACTTTTGGAACCGTTTACTCTTATGCGGATTCCACAGGAATTGCAGCTCCAACCTATTACGCTTCGGCTTATTCTCAAACACAAAACCTCTATTGGGGGGTTACCAATAGCGTAAACACAGTCTATGCTCTTTACATTACACCGCCTTTTTACACCTCAGGTTTTTTAGTCAGCAGTTACACCACTTTTCCTGGAACAACCTCGTTTGTTCCACAGGTTGACTTCGTAATGACAGCTACACAACCCTATCCTCTCACCTCCCATCCTGGAGATCTTGTGGTATTTAATATCAGTAATGGTGCAGGAACAACGGCCCTGGGCCTGGCCTATTTCTCCTATCCCTACTTTGGCGGTTCCATCAGCAGGAGACTGATCGAGCCTAGCTCCAGGGCGGATAGCGTAGCCGGAGCCTTTGACGCAAACACCGGCTCTTTTAGCAACTTTCTCACCATAAGCGGAAATATCTATAAAGTAGGAGATGACCTGAGCTTAACCCGGTGGGACCCCAAACACGACTTCACGGTGAAGCTGGTGAAGCACTGATGATCGCATGAGCGATTGACGATTGATTTCGCCGATGAGCGCAGGCTCTGGGTATCGTGGCGAGGGGTGAACAAGATGGGGAGGATGGGAAAGATAAAGAGGAGTAAGTCTTCCTTATGTTTTTCCAAATTTTGTAACCTGACGCCAACAACCCATCCTTAATCTCCAACCAACGACAGGCGTGAATCATACCACCGCAAGCACTGCGGGAAATATCTTATACGTAGCATCCGATCATCCGGTAGAAATCCTCGCATAGAGGCACAGGACACGGCGAGAGACATAACAACAGAATTATGGAATCGAAGATTCGCATGATTTCCGTAAAAATCCTGTTTGACAATTCGTATAATTTACACCATCCTCACTTTTGTTCAGTGGAGTTAATACATCATATGAGTCAAATATGAAAAGCCAGCATTTCCACAGAGTATTCCTTCTTTCCATGCTTACCCTCCTCGGGCAGGGGTGCCTGGTCTCTCATCTCCACAACGCATTCGATCTAAAAAGTCCCAATGGTCTGATCATTTACTCCATCATAGGTTCTGCCCCCAATGGCCCCCCACCTACGGTCACCATTCAGAATCTACATGACAATGCCCTTGTGGAGACAGGCTTTCTCACAGGAACTGCCGCGCCTGCTTCTGAAGGTGGTACTGTGACCCGTGTTGAGGTATCACTGGATGGTGGCGCCTTCACAACAGCCACAGGCACGGACTCCTGGTCGTACAAGCTTCCCACAGCAGCCGACCTCTGGCATGACGGTACACTCCATACCATCTCGGTCCGCAGCATAGACAGCGCAGGCCAAACTTCCACGGCTGCCACCATTACCGTAAAAAAAGGGAGAAACAGAGACATCAACGGCGACGGCTATACGGATCTGAGCGTCGGCACTCGTCTTTACAGCAACAACACTGGTCGAGTGTACCTTTTTTATTCTGATGGATCCAGCGGCATCTCCGCAACATCTGCTACCGATGCAAATACCATCATTACAGGCCAGACAGTCAACAATCAGTTCGCTTATTCCTTGAGATTGGGAGACGTAAATGGTGATGGCTATGCCGACCTGGCCATTGGCGCCCCCGCGTATAGCGGCGCCACCGGCCGTGTGTATCTTTTTCATTCTGACGGGTCCAGCGGCATCTCCGCAACCGCTGCTATCGATGCAAATACAATCATCACAGGCGAGGCACCCAGCGTGTTTGGAATATCCCTGGCAATGGGAGACATAAATGGTGACGCTTACGATGATCTATCAGTTAGTGCGTCCAGTTTTGCCTCCGTTACCGGCCGTGTGTATCTCTTTCACTCTGCCGGATCCAGCGGCATCTCTGCAAATGCTGCTACCGATGCAAATACCATCATCACAGG
>JBNLFC010000278.1:0-5446 GCA_050305335.1 Leptospirales bacterium | reverse complement strand
GTCGGCATTTCATCAATTCAGTCGCAGCATTGATTACCAGAAGAAAATCAGTGAAGATTATACCGTAGCCCGGGCAAAATGAAGGGACGTCAGTTTCGCAAATCGATTCTCTTTAAAACAATCATCATTGCGATTGCTGTTGGATTGCTGGCAGTGGCTGTATACCTGGCCCAATTGTATCAGCTCCGTGGCAGATGGAGCGCTGTTTTTCCCATTCTTTCGCCCGCCCCGGCTGCAATCGCAGGAGAAGGATTGGCGCCTATCTCTGCCACTGCCACTGGCGTTGAAAACACATCGTATAAGGACTGTCAGGATTGCCACCAGACAGCTACGAATCAATGGAAGGTTAGCGATCTTCATCACTCCTTTACCAATCCAATCTTTCAGGACGGTTTTTCCGTGGAGACAAAGAATCTTTGCGTTCATTGTCATGCACCTTTAGAAAAGCAGAGTGCTCAGGTGATTCCCTATTTACAGGAGTATTCATTGAAAAAAGTCCAACGAATCCCTGATGTTGCATCCGAAGGGATCAACTGTGCGGTGTGTCATGTTCGGGCTGAAATGATCGTTACTTCCCGTCCTGGCTCCTCCCAGCATCGCATCCATAAAATCGATGAAGCAGAATCCCCGTTTGGTTGCTTCGATTGTCACAATCCGTTTCTAACATCACCCGTGCAGCGAATAGCTCTGGTGAAAGAGCGCATTCGAGCGGAGGGCGAGAAGAAAAAGTGCAATGCCTGTCATGAACAGAGCCCTTCGCCGGATAAAAAGAGTGAAAAAGCAAAAGTCTATCACAGGACCGTGCTTTCCACTTATTTTGGAGACTCATCATTCTGTGCCAATTGCCATGAGTTTCATATTCCCGTGATTGAGAACGGTAGAGTGCGAATCAGCCGTCAGCCCATGCAAACCACATACAGCGAGTGGCAGGAGTATAAACAGGCAGGGGGCAAGGAGGATTGTGTATCCTGCCACATGCCCAAAGGAAAACATTTATTTCCGGGAACTGAATTGGAATTTTTAAAAAAATCCATAAAAGTATCGGTAAAGGTTAAAAACGACGCATCCCTCCTGTTTACCGTGCAAAGTGTGAATACCGGCCACAATTTTCCTACCGGTGATTTGTTTCGCCACTTAACGCTTTCGATTTCACTCAATCAAACCAAATGGTATGAAATTGCCCGAATGGGAAGAGTTTTCGGGCCTGCAGCTCTTTCCGAAAGTGCTTCTTTGGCCAACACGGAGAAGCGATTGATCAGCAATACCTCACTACGCCCTTTTGAGAAACGTACGATCACAGTTTCAGCCGAACAGCTTTTAGATATGAGAGAAGATACGGAACACCATACACCAGGAAAAAGAATAATGTTTGATCGAATCAGCTACCGAATTCAGTACCATCTCTCTTCCCCTTTAGATGAGAAGCGTAATGGACTTTCGCAAGGCCTCTCCATTTTGGAGCTGGTAAGGGGCAGTGTAGCAGTCCAGCCCTCAAAAAGATAGATCCGGAATTATCGGATGGTTCGATCCAGAGGTTCCACAAGGGTTTTAAATTCCGAAGGGTAGTATTGCTTCTCCTGTTGCAAAGGATCGCAGGGTGAGCTCGCTGGATCTAGCGTCTTTCTTAAGGCCTTTCGGTCCAGGGTCCCATCATCTTTTAAAAAACGTCTATCCAGAAAGTGTTTATCGCCAAGATAAGCGCTATTTGTGGCATCGCAGGGATCGGGCGGTATTTGTTCGGCAAAGATATTGGGGACATCCTTCCATGTGCAGGAAGTTGAAAAAAGAGAAAGCAAAAGGGCTGCCAGTACAGCTGAAAAGGCTTTTCCCGTAAGCCCCGGACCTTCCACTCCATTTATACGGTTTTTATCTTTCCCCCACGCTGTTTTATACCTGAACGCTTTGCCTTCCATATTTTCAGTATCGACATTTTCCGGGGAATTGACAATTCTGGTACGATGCAGTGGATCGAAAGAATTGCGGATGATATTGCAAACGATCGCCTTATGAAAGATATGGTAGGCGGAGTTGCCCCGGATTTGCTATGGGTCGGATTTATTGTCGGGGTTTTGCTTCTTCTTGCGGTAGATCTGATTTTACTCCACGGAAAATCCCATACAGTTAAAATGAGGGAGGCGATTTTAATCTCCCTTTTCTGGATTTCTCTCTCATTGATTTTTAACGCAGTGTTCTGGTTTTTTTACGGTCACGAACATGGTATGGAATTTCTGGCAGGCTATTTAATTGAAAAAAGCCTGAGTGTAGACAACATTTTTGTAATGTACTTAATCTTTAACTCTCTGCGAATTCCATCGCATTCTCAGCATCGGGTGCTCTTCTGGGGAATTCTTGGTGCCATTGTTATGCGGGGTGCTGTGATTCTTGCCGGTGCCAGTTTAATTCAACATTTTCATGTTATAATTTATCTTTTCGGTGGACTTCTTGTTTATTCCGCATACCGTTTTTTAACAGAAAAAGAGGAAGAAGAGTATCATCCCGAAGATCACATGGCGGTCAAGTTTCTTGGAAAGTTTTTTCCGATCAGCCATCGACTGGATGGGGAACGTTTTTTCACCATTAAAAATCATAAAAAAGCTGCTTCCCCATTGCTGGTAGCTTTGCTTTTAATCGAAACTACAGATATTATTTTCGCCGTAGATTCCATCCCTGCGGTCTTTTCGGTAACACTGGATCCGTTCATTGCATTTTCGTCCAACATAATGGCCATTCTGGGACTGCGTGCTCTTTATTTTGTCGTTGCGCGCTGGGTCCACAGTCTTCGTTACCTGAAGCCGGGACTTGCCATACTTTTAATGTTTGTGGGAATAAAGATGCTTATCTCGGACCTGATGTATATTCCGGTGTGGGTTTCCCTCACGGTCATTGCTTCAATTTTGTTCACCGCAACGGTCGGCTCTTTCTATGCCGACAAGAGAGATGGAAAGAAAAAAGGTAAAGGATCATGATCTATGAATAGGGCAACCACGGATCGTCTGCGTATATACGCGGCAATTGCGGTGATGATGATTCATTCCACTGCCCGTGATGAGCGCCTTTTCCATGAAAGATTGGACCTTTTTTCCGGCGAGTTTCTGGGGGCTACGATCAATCAACTGGCGCGTTTTTGTGTGCCGATTTTCATTCTGCTTTCCGGATACGGACTGAGTCGAAGCTATGAAAAGTGGGCCGATAAGCCTTTGAAGGAGTTCCCTTTTTCCGAATTTCTGAAAGCTCGATTTAAAAAAATCATAGCTCCTTACCTTGTGCTGACTTTTATATTTTTGCTTGCAAAAGGCTATTTTCTTAATCAACCTTTCCTCGCCTATCCTTTGATTTTTTTGAAGGCATTATTGTATGGAAATTCAGAATATCATCTCTATTTTCTGAGCATCATCACTCAGTGCTACCTCCTTTTTCCGGTTTTTCTGGGACGCAAATCTATCTGGTCCTTGCTTGCTCTTTTTACAATTCACCTTACTCTTGTATATCCTTTTGCAGGCTGGCTATATCTGGATTCTGGACTTCTCAGTGAAATGCCATCTACTTCCTATTTTTTCTACTGGATTTTTTATTTTTACCTTGGCATTTTTTACGCTCATCATCGCCAGCGAATCCACTCCTGGATCAGCCAACTCACTTTTTTTGCGCCGATTCTGTTCACTCTTTCATTCGCCGGAGTGATGGTTGAGTACATATGGCGTGCCCATGCAAGCCCGAACTGTGACTACTACAACCACTTCAACAGAGTCACTATCACGTTTTACACAATCTCAATATTGATGCTGACTATTGCGTTCGCCGGAGGTCGTGAGAAAGAGCACGGGAATGAAGGTAAGCTCAAAATCACCGGGATTATGTCCGCAATAACTTTTCCTGTTTACCTCTATCATACGACTCTATTGCGAATTCTCAATCTAACTTTTCTTGAGAAGCATACACTGGCCATGGGCGCATTGCTGAGCATCAGTATGTTTACTATCATTTACCTGGTATGGAAATATATGCCGGCAATGCCTCGCTTGAGAATGTGGCTGGGAGTCCCGGATTTGCAAAAGTGATTTGTTAATTCAGAGTCTTTTGCTGCTTGCTCAACAAAATTCGGTATGCTATTACAAAAAATGAGGTGCAAACATTCCACTAAGTTGCAACCATAAGTCGATAATGAGTTTGTCAGTATGTTAGCACTGACCGCTTCCAGTCGGTAGCCTGTAGACCATGACCATCAAACGACTCATAAGGTTCTATCTGATCGCCATTGCCGTGGCTGGCGTTCTTTCCACCTCAATTTCTACCTACTTTTTGGTAAGAACACGCGATTCCTTCAATGAATTCACAACCAATCGTCTTGCAATCTATTCCTCGCTGAAAGATATGTACGCTCTCGGACTTCAGAGAGGCCAGGCGTTGAGGAATAGTATCATTAATCAAGAAGATACCACGGCCCGGGCCAATTTCAAACGGGCTGTAGGTGATGTTCGCAAGCGAATGAAAAGACTGCAGGAATTGACAACCGGGACGGACCTGGAGCCGAGAGTAGAAACGATTGTCTCGTTGACTGAGCAAGATATCGAGCTTCAACAGAAAATTATAGATGAATTCGACGGCGATCGTGATGAAGCCGTTGCGACTATCAACAGAAAAGAGACTCCACTCTGGCGTGAATCCAAGGGAATGATCCTGAAAATGACCGAAGAGGTCAATGATAGCTTTCAAAACGAAAAAGACTCCATCCGAAAGATCTCGCTGGCAGGAGTTCTTATTTCTTCGCTGTTGATTCTCCTTTTTTTAATCCTCATGGGGATTCTTCATTTTTCTTTTAATAAAAAAATACTTCTATCTCTCTATGACCTTTCTTCACGGGTAAAGGATCTTTCCGAAGGTGAGGGAGACCTGACAAGGCGCATAGAAATCAGCTCTCGAGACGAAATGGGTGCTTTGAGTAGTTTTTTTAATAACTTTATTATTAAAATACAGCAAATTGTTGTAATCATTGCGGATCGCGCGGTTGCCTCCAGAACCCAGGCCAATGACCTTGCCGAAGCCAGCAAACATCTTGAATCTTCCGTGCAGGAGATTGCCTCACAGGAGGACTCCATTGTAAAAGCAGTGTCTGAAATGAGCGGTAATCTGGAGACTCTTGCAGCCTCTCTGGAGGAGATCAGTATTACGACCGATGAGATCGCGAAGCGAGCAGCTGATGGTGCAGCGCGATCCAATGCGGCGGCTAAGCATATGACCGACACAGAAAAGGTCATGGGCGAACTGGAAAAGTGGGCAGATGAAATCGATCGGGTTGTGCAAACCATTGTAGATATCGCATCTCGCACCAATTTGCTGGCACTCAATGCCAGCATAGAGGCTGCCGGTGCAGGCAGTGCAGGTAAAGGATTTGCTGTTGTAGCCGCTGAAGTTAAGGAACTTGCCAACAGAACGGCATCTTCCTCCG
>JBNLFC010000277.1:0-5446 GCA_050305335.1 Leptospirales bacterium | reverse complement strand
AGTGGCACGGTGCGGCGTGACCTGGCGTGGTGGCGCGGTCGATGTCGACACCCCTGCCGACGAGGAGCGAGGAGGCGGTCGGATAGAGCACCAGTGACATGCGGAAGACACGCTGGGCAATACCTCATCCGAGGGGAGGGCGTGGAGGCTTCTGGAAATTTCGCCGCGGCTGAAGTAGATACGACCATAGCGTTCCCAGAGCCTTTCCATCAATTCCCGGGGAGACTCACCGGTTTGCAGAATGACTCGCAAAAGAAAGAGAGTGGCAAAGATTCCGTCCTTTTCCCGGATCCAGGGATTGCCCAGTCCATTGGACTCTTCCACACCCCAGTTTCCGTACTCTGCAATCCATTTAAATCCTGTGGCAGTCTCCAGAATGCGGCAATCCATCCCCTTTTTTAAATATCGCTCTTTAAGGTTAGCTGCCATGAGATCCACGGCCGGCGAGGTGACTGCGGATCGGGAGTAGTAGATCGTGGGCTTTGCACCCTGGCCTGCGGAATGATTATCAAGAAAGAGATGATCCAGGTCAATGAGATGGGAGTATTCGGCGAAAAGAGCAAACTCATCAGCAGACTCGATCCAGAATTTCCCACCGCCATCCAATCTTCGATCCACATCGGAGTCGTAAGCCGCCACCAGATCGAACTCTCCGGTTGCGTTTAACTGGATCAGGTTCGGAATATATGCGAAGTCAGGTTCCGGATGATTGGGATGGTGAGGATCATTTGCCCCACCCAGGTAGGGATCGGGATCGCATCGTAGATACTCACCGGGCAGGGAGAGTCGGTTTTGAAAAACTTCTTTAATGTAGGGACCCGCTGCTCCGCCCATGCCATCCAGGGCCACTCGAAATGGTCGATTCTTCTTTCGTTGCCACTCCTCCAGAGAGTTGCGCATATCCTGAAACTGAAAAATGGAGTCCTGTAGATCTGCATAGAGCTTCACAGTATCCAGCTCTTTTACGCGCCCTTCTGAGCGTCCTTTCTCCAATTCCATCCATTGATAAGTTTGTAGTGTGTCATCATTTTGTTTTGCATGAACCGATTTTGCCGTGTCTGACAGGGCGGGGGAGCCGTCATGGATGTTCATCTTGATTCCCACATCCGTAAAAGGGTTGTGGCTGGCAGTGAATATGATTCCCCCGAGAGCATGGGTGTGTCGTATGGCATGGGAGAGTGCGGGCGTGCTTGCCACACCGTTATGCGATGCAAGTATCACGGAAAACCCATTTCCCAGCAGGACCGACGCTGCGCGCTCGATTCGTTGAGCGTTGCCAAGGCGTGGATCCCCTCCCAGCACCACCCATCGTCCTGTAGAATCCAGAAGTGCACTGTCGAGTCCCTGCAGGTGGAGGGCAATGCCCTGGACAAACTGTTCCAGATATTCAGGCTGATTCATCACCTCCTGAAGCTGACGTACACCTGAAGTTCCCATGGCGGGTATCTTATATTTCTGCTGGAACGATCTCGATTCAATCATATTCACTCCTGTATCATTTCGACGAAAAAGTATGGAGGTTGTCCCGGTGTGGAGTATTTCATTCTTTGTGTAGCGATAGAAAAAGGGCAAGGGCGGCCAGAGCGGCGGTTTCCACACGCAAAATGTGGGGACCCAGTGAGATTGCCTCTGCTTCTCGGGATAAGAGGAACTCTCTTTCTTCATCCGTCAATCCACCTTCGGGACCGACCACCAGCGCAAGATTCCCCCATTGGATTGGATCAAGTTTTTTCAGGTGGTGGTCAATGGAGGCACTGGAATGTTGATGAAGCAGATAACGTTGTCCCGCCTTTTGCCAGAGCTCATGGTTGGAAATCTCATCCCAGAGTAACGCTCCATGGATCTGAGGAAGAAAAAAGCGCCTGGACTGGCTGGCTGCTTCCAGCAGAATTCGATTCTCTCTTTGAATCGATTCTCTGTATCGTTCCGATCGCTGGAATTGAACGGGTATGATGTGGGTGACACCCAGCTCCACGGCTTTTTGCAACAGCCAGTCCCAGCGTTTTCCCTGAGGCACTGCTGTAAAGAGTATTCGGTGGGGTTCTGCTTGTTCCATAGCAGTTGCATGGGGTGCCACTATAAGTGCATCGCTCTTCTCACTCAAATGACCTTCCCAGCGACGGTACACAGAGTCGCCTACATAGAGAGAATCACCTGGACGCAGTCTCCTTACTTTCAAATGGAGGAGCTCTTCATCGCTCAGCGCTATCCTCTCAGGAGGGAGATGGGGAATCTGGCGGAATATTAAAAACACGTGATTATGATTTGCTTGCCGTACAGTGCACAGTACCCAGAAGTGTTCTTCCGGGTCACGCTTTTTCAGCAGGACCTGACGCCGAAGTGGTGGAATGGTAGACACAGTGGATTCAAAATCCACCGGGAGCAATCCCATGTCGGTTCAAGTCCGACCTTCGGTAATTTTCTGAGCGAAAGCTGGCTAAACCAGCTTCCTGATACACTGGCTATTGTTGCATCCCAGATATTCCCACCGACACTGCCCGTAGAAAATTCCTGTCTCTTCGTCGCCTTCCCGCAATTGCATGTGGCAGGGGTAAGGGTAAGCTGCAGGCTGTTGCTTTGCTTTTCGGACTTCCGTAGACCTATCCAGAATGATTGTCGCTCCGCCATGCTTTGGATGGCGGGAAGAGGTCCGGCGTCCGATCACTTCCGTGTGATCTGCATACATACAGTATCCTCCGTGATTGAAGACTCGTTTTTGGACGTGTCTTACTGAAATAGTATCGGAGGCTCCTGAGGTTCGACTTGAAGCGCGTTTTGATATTCCAGGGCTGCGAAAGGGGCGTGGCGGAGGATGACCGGCAGGCCTGGTGGATGGTGAAATGTGTGGTGTGTCTGGCTGAAGTTGGTTGGTGTCTATGTTTGTAGTTTTCTTTTGAGTTTTCTCAGTCTGGAATCGAGAATTATGGAACATAATGTTATTGGGTTCCATTTGCGTTCTCTGACTCTTGGAGGAGTTCCACCGTCATTCAGAGACGTCACTTCCAGATAGAGCAACATCAAATACACAAAAATATAGCACCGGGAAAAACCCGTAGCATTCGACAAAATCGACAACCGTGCCCAATCATCCTCATGAGGATAAAAATTCACCCGGACCAGACCCTGGCCTTTATCCTGGTAATACTTTTTCCACTTTCCGGACTTCAAAAAACTCAGTTTGTAATCCCGCCGGGGGTCATTCAACAAATTGCGAACAAAGTAGGTAATTCCAATCCTCCCGATCCTTTTGTTCTTGATGTAGAGATTGTAATACTCTTCTGGAATAAGTAGAGTTGAGCGCCCATAGTAAGGCCCCGGGATGTGGGTCTCGCGTTGTTGTTTCATATAAAGGAGAGGTCCCCAATTCATAAAAATAACCGCGTATATTTAACAATGGAGTGAAATTCATGGAAATTTTCATTCGTGGCATCTGCTACTTTAGGATGCGATACGACAGGGGAGTGGAATAATATTTCTATTGACACCGAAGGCGGTTTTTCCTAACCTGCCCAATACACCGCGCGGTAGAGCAGTTGGTAGCTCGTTGGGCTCATAACCCAAAGGTCACAGGTTCAAATCCTGTCCGCGCTAATGGCGATCGGGGCCCTTCCCGGTCCAGTTGACGGCGAAGTAGCTCAGTTGGTTAGAGCAACGGAATCATAATCCGTGTGTCCGGGGTTCGAGTCCCTGCTTCGCTAATTTTGTTCTGCAACGCTCCTCACTAAAAAGCTTCCTCTCCCCGGAAAGGGATTTGCAAAATTTAAGGTGTCCATGTAAAAAAGACCGGCTTGTCCGGCATTTTTGATGATGCTGACCCAATACGGGTGCAAGCTCGATGGATGGGATGGAAGACCGCTACCGTAGACAATATCTTGTTGCTTCCGTAGGTGAAGAGGGGCAGAAGAGAATTCAATCCGCCCGGGTGGCTGTTGTGGGTGCAGGCGCTCTGGGAGGAGCCATACATACAATATTGGCGCGAGCCGGTGTGGCCCACCTGACTATCATTGACCGTGACCGCGTGGAGTGGTCCAATCTTCCCCGTCAGATCCTTTTTAGCTAAGAAGATGCGCGTAACGCGAGGTTTAAGGCAGAAGTAGTTGCCGATCGGTTGAGTCAAATCCGGGCCGATCTTTCTCTCTCCGTTCATACCGGTGCGCTGGATGCCTCCAATGCACTGACATTGCTCAAAGGCCATGATATCATTCTTGATGGAACGGATAATTTTTCGACACGCTTTTTGATAAGTGATGCGTCCAGACAGCTTCAGATTCCCTGGATCTACGGAGGAGTTGTTGCTACGCAGGGAATGGTCATGAGTTATCTTCCCTGGCGTACTCCATGTTTTCGATGCATGATACCTCATCTGCCTGAAGATGGCACCTATCCTACGACCGATCGCGCGGGAGTGATCTCCACCATTGTAATGCAGGTTGCATCACTCCAGTGCAATGAGGCATTGAAGATTATAATGGGTAAGGAAGATGAGCTGATTTCCGGTCTGGTGAGTATCGACCTGTGGCGTGGAGAATGGCGTATTCTCCAGTTGCCACCCATGGACAACTGCCCTCTTTGTAAAGAAGGGCGGTTTGAGTTTTTATAGAGCACAAAGATGACCAGCAGAATAGGTCTGGCCTGCTTGAGGACCTATCCCTGTTTTTCATCCTCGAAGAGCCAGGTGCTCAAATATCGTTCGCCTGTATCAGGCAAAATTGCCACGATGAGCTTGCCACGATTCTCCTCAAGAGCAGCCAGCTGCAATGCAGCGAAGGCCGCAGCGCCAGCGGAAATTCCCACAAGCATGCCCTCTTCAGCTGCAAGACGGCGAGCGGTGCGGCCCGCATCCACCTCATCCACACCGAACACCTGGTCAATGAGCTCCGTTTTTAGAATGGACGGAACAAAACCCGCACCAATGCCCTGGATTTTGTGAGGACCGGACTGACCACCCGCGAGAACAGGAGAGTGGATCGGCTCTACCGCCACAGACCAGACAGATTTACGACTTTTCAGAACTTCCGAGACGCCGGTAAAAGTTCCGCCGGTGCCGATTCCCGATACAAAGATGTCCACCTGACCGTCGGTATCCCCCCAGATTTCCTCTGCGGTTGTTTCTCTGTGAATTTGTACATTGGCTGGATTATCGAACTGCCTGGGCATGAATGAGCCTGGATTTTCTTGATGCAGTGCTTCCGCCTTTTCAATGGCCCCTCTCATTCCTTTTGCTCCCTCCGTTAACACCAGCTTCGCACCGAAAATCTGAAGCAACTTGCGCCGTTCGATACTCATGGTTTCTGGCATGGTAAGGATCAATGTGTAACCCAGTATAGCGCAGATGTACGCAAGGCCAATTCCTGTGTTTCCGCTTGTGGGTTCTATTAAAAGAGAGCCAGGCTGAATCAAACCTCTGCGCTCTGCGTCGCGAATCATGGAGAAGGCTATGCGATCT